>JACDBD010000218.1 GCA_013695115.1 Actinomycetota bacterium
CTGCCGCTCGAGCAGCCCGACGCCCTGGCCGACCTGCTCGCGCCGTAGCGTCACGACAGCGCCAGGCCGAGCGCCAGGAGCGCGGCGTAGACCAGCTCCAGGCGGGCGGTCCCGACCAGCGCGGCGACTAGCGACGGCGGGTCGTCATGGGTGAGTACGAGCCAGAACGGCCGCATCGCCAACGGCAGCGCCAGGAGCGCGAGCAGCGCCCACGCGGTGGAGACCGCCGCCACTACGACCACGACGCCGAACGCGACCGCCAGGCAGGCCCCGTACAGGCCGCGCGTCGGCGGGGGCCCGAGGCGCACGGCAAGCGTGCGCTTCCCCACGGCCCGGTCGCCGTCAATATCGCGGATGTTGTTGGCGAGCAAGATCGCGCACGCGAGCAGGCCCACTCCGATCGCACCCCACCAGGCGGCGGCGGGAACGTGCTCGATCTGCACGTAGGCCGACCCCGCGGTGGCGACCAACCCGAAGAAGACGAGGACCGCGAGCTCTCCGAACCCCGAGTACCCGTAGGGCCGGGGACCGCCGGTGTAGAGCGCACCGGCGGCGATCGCGGCCGCGCCCACCACCAGCAGCCGCAGGTCGACGGCCACCGCCAGGAACGCCCCGACCACCGCGGCGACGCCGAAGGCGAATACCGCCGCCGTCCTCACCGCGGTGGGCGTCGCCACCTTGGACGCGGTGAGCCGCAGCGGCCCCGCCCGCACGTCGTCGGTGCCGCGCACGCCGTCGGAGTAGTCGTTGGCGTAGTTGACGCCGACCTGGAGGGCGAGGGCGACGACGAGCGCGGCGAACGCTCGCCACCAGATGACGTCGTCGACCTCGGCGTAGGCCGCCGCCGTCCCGACCAGCACCGGCGCCACCGCCGCTCCCAGCGTGCGGGGCCGCGCCCCCGCGAACCACTGTGCCGGCGTGGTCACGGGCGCTTGGGGAACTGCCCGAAATCGGGAGGGCGCTTGTCGAGGTACGCCTGCTTTCCCTCCTGCGCCTCCTCGCTCATGTAGTAGAGGAGGGTGGCGTCGCCGGCGAGTTGCTGGATGCCGGCGAGGCCGTCGTCGGCGGCGTTGAGCGACGCCTTGAGCATCCGCAGCGCGAGCGGGCTGTGCGTCAGCATCCGCCGGCACCACTCGACCGTCGCGACCTCGAGGCGCGCCAGCGGCACGACCTTGTTCACCAGCCCCATGCGCAGCGCCTCATCGGCGTCGTACTCCTCGCACAGGAACCAGATCTCGCGCGCCTTCTTCTGGCCGACCATGCGGGCGAGCAGGCCCGACCCGTAACCACCGTCGAACGAACCCACCTTCGGGCCCGTCTGGCCGAAGCGGGCGTTGTCGGCCGCGACCGTCAGGTCACAGACGATGTGGAGCACGTGACCGCCGCCGATGGCGTAACCCGCGACCATCGCGACCACCGGTTTGGGCAGCCGTCGAATCTGGACCTGGAGGTCGAGAACGTTGAGCCGGCCGATGCCGTCGTCGCCGACGTAGCCGTCGTCGCCCCGGATGCGTTGGTCGCCGCCGGAGCAGAACGCTTCGGGGCCCTCGCCGGTGAGGATCACGACGCCGATGGCGGGATCGTTGCGGGCCCGCTCGAACGCGTCCTGGAGCTCGAAGAGGGTCTGGGGCCGGAAGGCGTTGCGCACCTCGGGCCGGCACATCGTCAGCTTGGCGATGCCCTCGGCGGTGTCGTAGCGGATGTCGCCGTACCCGGCGTCGGCGCCGGGCTTCCAGTCGAGTGCCGGTTCGATCGCAGTCATGGGGGGCGCGCCTCCTCCTCTGGTCCCCTCACTCGGCGACGGGGATACCCCGTCGCCGTCCTTCGGAACGTTCGGCTCCAACTCTTGGAGCGATCACTCCTACGAACGGTACGGTAGCGCCGGATGGCCCGATCCGACCAAGCCGGCCCGCTGGTGGCGATCCGGCTGCTCGCCCCCGCCGCCGGCGACCAGGTCAGCCGGTGCTGGCAGGACGGCGAGGCGGTGGCGGTCCTCGACCCCCGAGCGCCGGCGGCCGTCACCGAGACCGCCCTCGCGCGGGTGCAGCCGACCCACATCGTGGACGAGCACGGGCGCCGCGCCCATCCGCCCGGGACACCGGCGACTGCCGGCGTCGTGGCGGTGGTGCTCACCTCGGGGACAACCGGCGATCCCAAGGCCGTCGAGCTGACCGCCGCCGGTCGCGACGCGATCGGCCAGGGCTTCGCCGCCGCGCTCGACATCGGCCCCGGCGACCGCTGGCTCGTCTGTCTCCCCCTCCATCACGTCGCCGGGCTCGCCATCCTGGGCCGGAGTGCGGCCGCCGGCTTCCCCGTCGTCACCCACGACGGCTTCGATCTCGACGCGGTAGCGGCATCGCCCGAGCGCGATGCAACCACGATCGTGTCGCTGGTGCCGACCACGCTGGCGCGCCTGGTCGACGCGGGTGCGCCGCTGGCGAGGTTCCGCGCCATCGTCACGGGCGGGGCGCCGCTCCCGCCCGCGGTGCGTGGGCGGGCCGAGGCGGTGGGCGGTCGCGTCGTCGACACCTACGGCCTCAGCGAAACGTGGGGTGGCGTGCTCCTCGACGGCGTGCCCCTCCCGGGCGCCGAGTTCGAGATCGGCGAGGACGGCGACGTCTTCGTCCGGGGAGCCATGGTGATGCGGGGCTACCGCTTCGACGAGACCGCCACCGCCGCCGCGACCACCGCAGACGGTTGGTTCTGCACCGGTGACGTCGGGCGCATCGGATCCGACGGTCGCATCGTGATCACCGACCGCCGCCACGAGGTGATCATCACCGGCGGAGTCAACGTGAGCCCGACCGCGGTCGAGGCGGTGCTCGCCGATCATCCGGGCGTCGCCGACGTGTGCGTCGCGGGACGACCCGACGCCGAGTGGGGCGGCCGGGTCGTCGCCTACGTGGTCGCGCGTAACCCCACTGCGCCGCCCCGTCTCGACGACCTGCGCGCGTTCGCGTCAGAACGGCTCAGCGCGGCCCAGTTGCCGCGGGAGGTCGTCCTGATCGACGCGGTTCCGCGCACAGCCGGGGGAAAGGCGCTGCGTCGGGCGCTGGCCCAAGGCAAGCGGTCGCGGCGCAGGTACCCTGCGCCGTAGCGAGCCGGGCCCGAGCGGCCCGAGCGGAGACGGGGCGGACGTTTCACCGCCCTTCCGAGCGGGAAGAACGAATCGAACGCCGGCGCGATCGCGCCGGCCGAACCTGCCCGGAAGGAGCAATTCCCATGGAAGGCAAGAAGGACGAGCTCAAGGGTCGGGTGAAGGAAGCCGCCGGCGACCTCACCGACGACAAGAGCCTCAAGGCCGAGGGGAAAGCCGACCGTACCGGTGGCAAGGTCAAGGAGTTCCTCGGGGACGCCAAGGACAAGGGCGAGGAGATCGTCGACAAGGTCAAGGACAAGGTGGACCGCAAAAAGTAGCGACGATCTCTCACCATGCGCGACACGCCGGGCTCCGCCCGGCGTGTTTCGCGTTCAATCGGTAATGGTGAAGACCTGGGTCAGCCCGGTGATCTCGAGGACCTTGCGGGTGGACGGTTGCATGGCGCGGAGCTCGAGGTCGCCGGAGCGCTCGCGGATCCGCTTGAGCGCGCCCACGAAGACCCCCAGGCCGGACGAGTCGATGAAATCCATGTCGGCCAGGTCGACCACGACCCGCTTGGTGCCGGCGTCGATGAGGCGGTACAGCTCGTCGCGCAGCGCGGGTGACGTGTAGACGTCGACCTCACCCTGGATGCGGAGCACGGGGCCATCGGCACTCTCGTCGGTCGACAGCGCGAAGTCTTCACCGTGCTCGCCGGCATTGGGCGTTCCGGTCGTCATCACCCGGCAGCGTATCGGCCGTTCGTCGCCAACTCGAACCAGACGAGCGTGCCCGACTCCGCGGTCGTGCTTCCCCATCGGCTCGCGAGCGCGTCGACAATGTTCAGGCCGCGACCGTCGGGGCCCTCCGGATCGAGGGCGCGCCGCTGCACGCGTCCACCACCGGAGTCGTGGACCTCGACCCGGATCAAACCGGGACGCCGGAGAACCGAGACCTGGGCGTCAGCCGACGCGTGGCGGTACGAATTCGTGACCAGCTCGCTCGTGAGCAGGAGCGCGACGTCGGCGACGTCGGTGGGGACGTCCCAGCGCCGGAGGGCGGCATCCACGAAGCGGCGCGCACTCGCCACGCTCGGCGGGACCGACGGGAACACCGTCGAGACCGAGTCGAAGCTGCCCCGCCCCGGTCGGGTGTCGAGCCGGCTCACGGTTCGATCTCGGCTCCGGCGTACTCGCGGAGCAGTTCGAGGCTGCGGGTGAGCAGGCGCGAGACGTGCATCTGGCTGATCCCCACCTGCGCTGCGATCTCTGATTGCGTCAGGCCCTTGAAGAATCGGAGATAGACGATGCTCTGCTCGCGCTCGGGGAGCGCGGCGAGGAGCCCCGACAGCTCCACCTGGTGCTCGACCCGGTCGAAGTCCGGGTCCTCGTCGCCGAGCATGCTCGCGAGGTCGCCCCCCTCCTCGCTGGTGGCGGCGGGCCCGTCGAGGGAAGTGAGCCGGTACATCCCGCCCGCCTCCATCGCCTCGAGGACCTCCTCCTCCGAGCCACCCACGTGCGCGGCGATCTCGGCCACCGTCGGCGAGCGGCCGAGCTCCTGGCTCAGACCCCCGACAACCCGGGCGAGCTGGAGGTGCAGCTCCTGGACCCGTCGCGGCACGCGCATCGCCCAGCCCTTGTCGCGGAAGTGACGCTTGATCTCGCCGACGATGGTGGGCGTGGCGAAGGTCGAGAACTGGAGCCCGCGCTCGGGGTCGAAGCGGTCGACGGCCTTGAGGAGACCGAGCAGCGCGACCTGCACCAGGTCCTCGTGGGGCTCACCGCGGTGGCCGAAGCGCCGGGCGAGGAACTGCGCGAGGGGGACATGGTCCTCGACGAGCTCGTCCCGCAACCGGCGGTCGCCGGTCCGGCGGTACTCGGCGAATCGCTCGTCGAGTCCGTGCTCGTCGGTATCGAGGACGTCGCCGCTCACCTGCATACGGGCTGGCGCTCCATCACGAGCATGAACCGCACGCCGGGCGGGTGGTCCACGATCTCGAAGAACTCGCTGACCGAATGGAGGATGGCCTCCGACAGCGGGGTGAGCAGAGGCGCTGCGCCCGGGGGCTCGCATGGGGCCGAGCCTTCGATGGTGACGCGGCCCTCGTCGGGGGCGAAGGCGAGGGTGATGGGGCCGGAGGCGAAGCGCATGACGGAGTGGCAGAGCTCGTCGACCGCTATGCGCAGGTCGTCTGTCTGCTCGCAGTCGAACCCGGCGCGGCCGGCGGTGTCGGCGGCTACGAGCCGGACCGCCCGCAGGTGCTGGACGCTCGGGGGCACGAGCAGCTGGAGCTCGCGTGCGCTTGCGGTGGTACCGATCACGGGGGTGAAGGTACCCACGAGCGCAGCCGTTCATACCGTTCATTCGTGGATTCGGGGCCTGATCACGAGGGTAGGAGCGGTGCAAGAAAGGGAGGACACATGCCGAAGACCCGCGCCGCGAGGCGCAGGCTCCTCCCGGGGCCGGACACGGGCCGAACCCCGCCGAGGAGGCAAAGGTCGAGGAGATGACCGAGCGGGGAGCGCACCAGCAAGGCGAGGGTCGCGTACCCTGAGGCGCACCGGGCGGCGGGGAGCAAACCTGCATGACCGCCACCCCATGCCTTCGCAGGAGAGCGGCCCAATGCGCGATCAGTCCACCGTGATCCGGCTGGCGATCCCCGCCGCGCCCGAGTTTCTCCGGCTCGCCCGGCTGGCCGCCGCCGACGTGGCGAGCCGGGCCGGGTTCTCGTTCGAGGACATCGAGGACCTCCGGATCGGCGTCGACGAGCTCTGCCACCTCCTGATGACGCCGGGCGCCGAAGGCGACCATCTCCAGCTCACGTTCACGCTGGAAGGTGACGCGGTCGCGGTCGAGGGAGAAGGGCCGCCCGGCGCCAACCACGCCGCGGTGATCCAGAGCGACCTCTCGCGGACGATCGTGACCGCGGTGGCCGACGAGCACGAGGTCCAACGCGACGGCGAAGTGTTGCGGTTCCGCCTGCTCAAACGCGCGCCGAACCGCTGAGGATGAGCGCAACCGGCGACGCCGGGGCGCGCACCGCGCTCTTCGTCGAGTACCGCCGTACCCAGGATCGAGACCTGCGCAACCAGATCATCGAGGCCAATCTCGGCCTCGCCGAGAGCCTCGCCCGCCGGTACGGCGGACGGGGCGAGCGCTCCGAAGACCTGAGCCAGGTCGCCATGCTCGGCCTGCTCAAAGCAGTGGAGCGGTTCGAGCCCGAACGCGGACTGGCGTTCTCGAGCTTCGCCGCGCCCACGATCGAAGGGGAGCTCAAGCGCCACTTTCGGGACAAGCGCTGGGCCGTCCGCATGCCCCGGCGACTCCAGGAGCAGAGCCTCGAGGTCAACCAGTGCCTGGCGACGCTCGCGCAACGTTACGGCCGATCCCCCACCCTGGCGGAGGTCGCGGCCGAGACCGGGTTCACCGAGGAGACGGTGTTGGAGGCACTCGAGGCGGGGCGGGCGGCAGTGGCGGCATCGCTCGACGCCCAAACCGCGGGCTCCGACGAGGGGCCGCGGTCGGCGGTCGATCAGCTGGGCCAGGATGACCGGGAGCTCGAGCGGGTCGAGCAGCGGCTCGCGATCACGACCCTGCTCGCGACGCTCCCGGCACGGGAGCGGCAGATGATCTCGCTGCGGTTCTTCGACGGCCTTCCGCAGGCCGAGATCGCACGCCGGTTCGGGATCAGCCAGATGCAGGTGTCCCGGCTGCTGTCCCGCTCGCTGGAGCGCCTGCGCGGGGTGGCGGGACGCTGACCGAGGATTCGGCCCGGTCGCTGCGGGGTAGGCCCGGGCCATGCCCCAGAAGCGCGAGCCGCTGCCCGAGGCTGATGCGCTGGACCAGGCCCAGCCGGTCGGGGACGAGCCCGAGCCCGAACCGCTGACCGACGACCCGGAGGTGCCCGAGGCCGACGCGCTCGAGCAACGCCAGCCGGTCCCGCTGGACGAGGACGACACACCCCGCTAACCCGGTGGCATGCCCGCCCGTCAGGGTGCCGATCTTCTCGGCTCGTACCGTAAGAAGCGCGACTTCGACCGGACTCCCGAGCCCGCGGGCAAGCGCCGGCGCACCGCCGACGGCGGCAAGGGTCGCTTCGTCGTCCAGGAGCACCACGCCCGAGCACTGCATTGGGACCTCCGTCTCGAACGCGACGGAGTGCTCGTGTCGTGGGCGGTCCCGAAGGGCATTCCGCCCGACCCCCGGCGCAACCACCTCGCGGTCCACACCGAGGACCATCCCCTCGAGTACCTCGATTTCGAGGGCGAGATCCCCGAGGACAGCTACGGCGCGGGTCAGATGACCGTCTGGGACCACGGGACTTACGAGGCGGAGAAGTTCACCGACGACGAGGTCATCGCCACGTTCGCGGTCGAACGGGTGAGGGGCCGCTACGCGCTGTTCCAGACCGACGGGATGGACTGGATGATCCACCTAATGGACCCACCCGAGGACCCCGACGGCGAGCCGGCGCCGGAGCATGTGCCACCGATGCTGGCGACGCCCTCGAAGACGCTGCCGCGCGACGCTGACGCGTTCGGCTACGAGGTGAAATGGGACGGCGTGCGGTCCATCGGGTACGTCGAGGGTGGGCGAGTACGGTTCGAGAGCCGCAAGGGCGACCCGATCACGGGGCGCTACCCGGAGCTGCGCGCGCTGGGCGAGGCGCTCGGGACGACGGCGGTCGTGCTCGACGGCGAGATCGTGGCGTTCAAGGACGACCGGCCCAGCTTCGAGCAGCTGCAGCGACGGATGCACGTCGGCTCCGCGAGCACCGCCCGGCGCCTCGCCCGCGAGGTCCCGGTCGTCTACGTCATCTTCGACCTGCTGTGGCTCGACGGCCACTCCACGATGGCGTTGGACTACGAGGAGCGTCGTCGGCTGCTCGAAGGGCTCGCGCTCGACGGGCCCGCGTGGCAGACACCGGGGTACTACCGCGACGGCCCCGCCCTCCGCGACGCGACGAGCGAAGCAGGACTCGAAGGCGTGCTCGCCAAGCGACTCGACAGCCCGTACCACCCGGGCGTGCGGTCGCGCGCCTGGCTCAAGGTCAAGAACCACCGGCGCCAGGAGTTCGTGATCGGGGGCTGGCTGCCGGGCCAGGGGAATCGGGAGGGCACGATCGGGGCGCTGCTGCTCGGCTACTACGACGACGAGCAGCGCCTGCGGTACGCGGGCAGGGTCGGGACCGGTTTCACCGTCGCCGAGCTCGACCGGCTCGAGCGCCTGCTCGCACCCCTGCGCCGCGAGACCAGCCCGTTCGATCCCCCACCGCGAGTGAAGGACGCCCGGTTCGTCGAACCGCGGCTGGTGGCGGAGATCCGCTTCACCGAATGGACCCGGGCCGGGATCGTGCGCCACCCCGTCTATCTCGGCCTGCGCGACGACAAGGCCCCGGCCGAGGTCGTGCGAGAGGAGCCGGCGTGAGCGCAGCCGAGCCGAAACCATCGAAGCGCGGCTTCTGGCGGGCGAACTCGCTGACGCTCGTCTGCTTCGGGCTGTTCTTCGTATTCGCGTTCGCCCAGAGCGTCGCCGGCCACCGCCAGTTCAACGCCGACCAGAAGGCGCATCACTCGTCCGAGGTGGGTTACGGCAAGTACCTGACCAGCGGGCATTTCTGGGAGGCGCTGACCGAGAACTGGGAGAGCGAGTTCCTCCAGATCGGCGCGTACATCCTCCTCACCGTCTTCCTGGTCCAGAAGGGCTCCGCCGACTCGAAGGATCCCGAGCGGCGCGAGGAGGTCGACCAGGATCCTCGCGAAGTCGACAAGCGCGGAGACGTGCCGTGGCCGGTCCGGCGCGGCGGCATCTGGCTGGGGGTGTACGAGAACTCGCTGGCCCTGGCGTTCATCGTGCTGTTCCTGTTGTCGATCTTCTTCCACGCGATGAGCGGGGCGCGCGACTACAGCTCGGAGCAGGTGGAGCACGGTCAGGCGCGGGTGTCGACCCTCGAGTACGCCACCACGTCGCGGTTCTGGTTCGAATCGCTCCAGAACTGGCAGAGCGAGTTCCTCGCGGTCGGCGCAATCGTCGTGCTGTCGGTCTTCCTGCGCCAACGGGGATCACCGGAATCGAAGCCGGTGGCGGCGGCACACTCAGAGACTGGTTGATCAACCGTCGAGCTGAGTGTCGGGGGG
>JACDBD010000219.1 GCA_013695115.1 Actinomycetota bacterium
GTACCACCAGGTTGGGCGTCCAGGCGTTGACGTGGTTCTGCCACCGGACCGGGAAGTCGTAGCAGTTGCCGGTGTTGGTGGCCTGCCGGTTGTAGAGCTGGAGCCAGCCCTGGCTGATGGAGCACGCTCCCGCGTACGCGTTCACCGCGCTGAAGTCGCGGTCGGGGCACTGGACATCCTGCTGATCGCCTTCGTGGCCGAGGACGCCGCAGCCGACGCCGAAGCCGATGGAGTCACCCACCATCAGCACATCGAAGTGCGGCGGCGGAGGTGGCGGTGGGGGCGCCGGCTGGCACGCCGCCGCCACCAGCGTGACGGCGGCCAACACCACCACGCCCAACGACGTCTTGCGCACCCGACTCCTCCGCTCCCTGCCGCCCGCTGTCCTCAGACCTGAGCGAGTCAGTGTAGCGACCCCTCGCGCCATTCATCCCCATCGGGCCATCTAAAGTCCCCACGGTCCGAAACCGGCCGAGACCGGCCCGAGACCGGGAGGAAGCACCATCGTGAGAGCCCGCCTTGTTGCCGCCGCCGTGTGCGTCGTCGTGCTGGCCTCCGGGTTCGGGGGAGGCGACGAGCCCGCAGGATCGAAGCTGAAGGTCCTCGTGCTCGGCGATTCCATCGCCCAGGGGTACGCCCGCGGCCTCGAGCGCGACGCCCGCACCGAGACCATCAACGCCGCCAGCGTGAACTGCTCGCTGGTGACCAGCGGGATCCTCCAGGGCTACCGCGGTGACCAGATTGGCCAGGGGTGCGACAACTGGCGCACCGAGTGGCCGGCGCTCGTGACCCAGCACCAGCCCGACGTCGTACTCGTGGGGACCGGCGGGTGGGAGATCGTCAACCGCTGGTTCGAGAACCCGGGGGTCGGGCCGGCGGCGACGATACGCGACCAGGTGTTCGCCGACGCCTTCGTCACCGCCTACGTCGAAGCCGCGAGCCTGCTGTCGGCCACCGGCGCGGCCGTCGTCTTCAGCACCTCGACCTACGTCGACCCCGACGCGGCTCTGCCGACGCCCGAGGAGAACCCCCAGATCAACGAGATCTGGTACGAGGCCTACGGTCCGAAGAACCCGCCCGCGAACTGGCAACCCCCGGTCCCGGGGCAGGAGTTCGTCCCGGCGAAGGAGAAGATCGAGCGGCTCAACGAGCTCAAGGTGGAGGCGGGGGAAAAAGCGGACGTCCCGGTGCTCGACATCAACGGCTTCATCCAACCCAAGGGCAAGTACGCGGCGAAGTACAAGGGCGAGTTCATCCGCCACGCCGACCGCTCGCATTTCAACGAGCGGGGCTACGACCTCATCGCCGAGTTCCTCGTACCCAAGCTGCGCAAGGCCGCGAAGTCGTAGCTCCCGGCGTCGCCCCGATCAGCTGAAGCCGGGGAGGGTTGGTCACGACCCGCTCCGGCCGGGATGCGGGCACGCGGCAGGGCGGTGAGCGCGAGGAAGGCAAGAGAGCTCCCCGTCGCCACCAGGAGCAGGAACGGGATGCCGGCGAGGGGCTGGTCGGCTACGACCCGGGTGAGGCCGACGCCGGGGTCGAGCGCCACGCCCGCGGCCACCAGCGCCGCGCACCCGTTGACGACGAGGTGGGTGATCGTCGGGGGTGTGTCGGAGCGCCCGAAGCATCCGCACGACGCGATCGGCAGCTGCTTCGCGAGCGCGACGGCCACGAACACGCCGAACCCGAGGTAGGAGAGCGCGACCGCAGCCGCGAAGGCACGGTCGCCGAACGCCAACGCGCCGGCGCCGATCACCGCCTCGGCCCCCGCACCCATACGCACCAGCGACGGGCGAGACGGAAGCCCGAGGGCGCGCAGCGCCCCCGTCGTGTCGTCGGGCCGGATCACCTTGAGCGCGCCCCCGATCAGCAGCAGTGTCGCCGCGATCGCAAAGGGTCCCGCGAGCACGCTCATTCGGCCGAGGCTAGAGCGCGCACCGCTGCGGGTACGGAATCGTTCGGCTCACGGCTCGGGCGGCGCGAGAACGGCGTCGATCACGTGCGCGATCCCGTTGTTCGCTTCGGCAGCGAAGGATCGAGGTCGACCCCGAGGTCGTGCAGCGAACGCAGGATCTCGGCGTGGCTGCGGAGCACGCCTGCGACCAGTAGGGCGAGCAGTGCGACGACCACCGCCAGCAACGTCACCAGAACCGCCATGACGGGGCGATTCTCGCGCGTTTCCTACCGGGCCGGGGCCACGGGTTCGGGGACGAGCCAGCCCACCACCAGGTCCTCACGAAACCGGGTGCCGGTCATGCGGAGGCGGAGGCGGTGTTCTCGGTTCCGTGAATGGAGGAATGCGGCCGGTAGCCCCGGTTGCGGGCCTCGGCGAGGGTGTCAGGCCCGAACGCGGCGAACTGCTCCGAGGCCATGAGCTCATCGACCGTCTCGGCCAGCCCGGCCGCGTCGACCAGGTCGAGGTCGTACACCACCTGGGTGCGCTTGTCGCCGAGGAAGCGGAAGCTCTCGAATCGGGCGGGTCGGCTCACGCGGGAACGGTAACGCGGGGAAGGGGGGG
>JACDBD010000226.1 GCA_013695115.1 Actinomycetota bacterium
GGGCTCGGCATCGTCGCGCCCTCGATCCGCGACTACGGCACCGCCGAGCAGCAGGAGCGCTTCCTGGTGCCGACGCTGCGGGCCGAGATCGCCTGGTGCATCGGGATGAGCGAGCCGGGCGCGGGCAGCGACCTCGCCTCGCTCTCGACCCGGGCGGTCCTCGACGGCGACCACTTCGTCGTGCACGGCCAGAAGGTGTGGACCTCGGGTGCGCACCACGCCGACTGGTGCGTGTGCTTCGTGCGCACCGACCCCGATGCACCCAAGCACAAGGGCATCAGCGCGCTGATCCTCGACATGACCACGCCGGGCGTGGAGTGCCGGCCGTTCCCCGAGCTGTCGGAGCCCGACTACTTCGACTTCAACGAAGTGTTCTTCACGGATGTCTCCGTCCCGAGCGACAACCTGCTCGGTGCGCTCCACCAGGGCTGGCCCATCACGCAGGGCTCCCTCGCGCACGAACGGGCGATGCTGTGGATCGACTACGCCTACCTCGCCCAACGGGCGGTCAACGCGATGATCGCCCTCGGGGATCGCCCCGGTCCCGACGGGCGCCCGCTCCGCGAGAGCGAGCGCTTCCGTGACAGCGTCGCGTCCTTCTTCATGGACGCCCAGGCCCTGTTCCTCATGGGGTACCGGGGCTTCTCGAAGTTCATGCGGGGAAAGTCGTCGCCCGAGCACTCGCTGCTCAAGCTGTACGGGAGCGAGACCCTCCAGCGCATCCTCGACGCCGGTGCCGACGCTCTCGGGCCCGAGGGGCTCGACACCTCCCGCATGGGCCCGGTGATGTGGCGCGACGGCGCCTGGGTGGTGCAGTGGATGCGGTCGTTCTCGGGCACCATCCCCGGCGGGACCAGCGAGATCCAGCGCAACATCATCGCCGAGCGCGTGCTCGGCCTACCTCGCGCGTGAGCGAGCGAAGCGGGCGAACACCGAGGGCGGGCGGCCCGAAGGGCGGCGGCCGGATATCCCGGCCGCCGAGGGGAGCCCGACCGTAGGGGAGGAGACGATGGCGGACCGAACGCTCTCCGACGACGAGCGGGCGCGCATGGCGACGCCCCTCTGGGAGCAGGCCCGGGCGGCGTATGGCGACGGCCGCGCCGACGACGGCGACCGGCTGCTCGACGCCGCGGTCTTGCAGTGGAGCGCGCTCAAGGACTACTCGATCAACTGGATCACGTCGCTGCTCACCTTCATCGGTGAGGAGCTGGGGGAGGAGGCGGTCGAACGGGCCTTGCGAAAGACCGGCGACGAGTTCGTCCGTCCCCGCCGCGACACCGGCACCGACTGGGGATCGCTGCCGGCGTCGGCGCGGGCCAAGGTCATCGCCCGGGCGATGGTGTCGAACATGGGCGAGGTCGAGGTCGACGAGGACGACGAGAAGATCACCCTGTCCTTCCGGTGCGGCAGCGGCGGGAAGCTCATCGACGACGGCCGCTACGAGGGGGAGCACGCGTATCTCACGCTGCGAGAGCGCGCCGGGCGCACGTTGATGCGCGACGAGCTGCCGGTGTACTGCGCCCACTGCTCGGTGAACAACGAGATCCAGCCGGTCGAGTGGGGCGACGCGCCCACCAGCATCGAGTATCCGCCCGAGCGCAAGGGCGAGCCGTGCGTCCACCATGTGTATAAGGACCTGGCCGACATCCCCGACGAGGCGTACGACCGGATCGGGAAGCCGCGGCCGCCGGTAACCTGACCTCCCGATGAAGCGCATCGGGATCCTTGTCGTCGCGTACGAAGCGGCGTCGACGCTCGCGCACATCCTCGACCGCATCCCGCGCGACTTGGTCCCCCGCATCGACCGCGTCCTCGTGACCGACGACGCCAGCAGCGACGCCACCTATCTGTCGGGCTCGGCTACCAGTAGGAGAGCGACGTGCCGCTCACCATCATCCGCCAACCCGAGAACCTGGGCTACGGAGGCAACCAGAAGGCGGCGTACCACTGGGCGATGGAGCACGACCTCGACGTCGTCGTGCTCCTGCACGGCGACGGGCAGTACGCCCCCGAGGTCCTGCCCGACTGGTCGAGCCGCTCGAGCTCGACAAGTGCGATGCGGTCTTCGACCTACGCCCAGGTCAGGAGGGCAGCAAACCCGATTGCGAACACGATCAAGACGATGACGAGACGGCCGATGCCCCCTAAAGGGCCTCGCTCACGCTGGCTCACATATGTCCGACCTGGGCGATCCTCCGAGGGTTAGCCCCGGATCAGCTTGCCCGGCTTGGCCGCCAGCGCCTCCTCGACCGGCTGGCCGTCGACCCGGATCGGGGTGCCGCCCACGAGCACGTGCGCCATGCCCTCGGGCTTGTCGGCGACGAGGCGCTCGCCGTCGGCCGGGAAGTCGCGCACCCGCCGCAACGGGCCCGCCGCCACCGTTTCGGGGTCGAACACCGCCAGGTCGGCGACCGCGCCGGGGCGGACGTAGCCCCGGTCCTGCATCGAGTACACGTCGGCGGGCTCGCCGGTGAGCTTGCGCACCGCTGTCTCGAGCCCGATGACCTCTTTCTCGCGTACCCACCGGCCCAGCAGGTCGGTCGGCGCGCAGGCGTCGCACAGCTGGCTCACGTGCGCGCCGGCGTCGGACAGACCGAGGAGCATCCCCTCCTGTTGGAGCAGGAAGGCGATCCCGTCCTCGTCGTCGTTTGCGAGCACGCTCGAGAACCGGGTCTCGAGGTTCTCGGAGGCGGCGATGTCGAGCATCACGTCGAGCGCGTTCACGCCCCGCTCCTGGGCGACCTCGTCGAGCGGACGGCCGAGCAGGTCAGGATGGGCGGTTGTCTCGGCGACCGCGAACGTGCTCCAGCGCGGCCGGAAGAACTTGCCGTTGTCGACCTCGTCCTGGGCGTTCCGCCGCCACTCGGGATCGCGGTAGCAGTTCAACTTCTCCTCGACGCTCTTGCCCATCAGGTCACGGAACGCCGGGACCATCTGGAGCGGGAACGGCTCGATCATGTTCATCTGGAACATCAGCGGCCGGACCGACACCTGCGGCCAGACGTCGGCGCCCAGGGCGCGTTCCTTGATGTTGAGCTCGGCCATGCTCTCGTGCCACGGGTGGCCCTTGAGGGTGAGCAGCGCCGTCCACGTGATCGGGCACCCGACCTTCTTGGCGAGGTCGTAGACGTCCTGGTGCTTGATCCGCTCGCCCGGCAGGAGCTCGGCGACGCCCCGGCCCAGCTCGCCCAACGGCGCCAGCAGCGCCTCGACCTCGCGTACGTCGCCGAGGCGCGACGGAACCGGCCGGCCCTGGTCGCCCGAATGGGTGGCCGACGAGCTCGACGCGAAACCGGCGGCGCCGGCGGCGACGGCCTCGCGCACGACGTCGGCCATGCGGGCGAGCTCGTCGTCGGTCGCCTCGGCGCGGGTGTAGCCCTCGTCGCCCATGACGTAGAGCCGCACCGCGGTGTGCCCGACGTAGGCGGCGTAGTTGATGACCGAGCCGTGCCGCTCGACCGAGTCGAGGTACTCGGGGAAGGTCTCGAAGTCCCACGGCACGCCGGCTTCGAGGGTGGCGGGGCTCATGTCCTCGACGTGCTCGAGTGTGTGCACGAGCAGGTCCCGGT
>JACDBD010000280.1 GCA_013695115.1 Actinomycetota bacterium
GCCAGTGCCCCGTACGAGATGCGCGTCGCCCACCGGTCGACCCGGGCGCGCTTCGACGAGGCCACCGACCCCGAGATCGGGGTGGTCACCCGCGCGACCCGGGAGGCGTTGGCCCGGCTGGATGCGCTGCTGGGCGACCCCTCCTACAACCTCGTCGTGCACAGCGCCCCACCCGGCCCGCCCGGCTTCTTCCACTGGTACGTCGAGGTGGCGCCGCGCGTCGCGATGGAGGCCGGGTTCGAGCTCGGCACCGGCATCCACGTCAACGTGGTGGCGCCCGAGGACGCCGCCGCCCAGCTACGCGCCGTGGCCGTGCCGTGAGCGTGCGAATCCGCGTCTGCACCACCATCGACGCGCCGCCTCCCGCCGTGTGGGACGAGGTCGAGCACATCGAGCGTCACCCGGAGTGGATGGCGGACGCCCACGACATCTCCTTCGTCGGGAGTCGGCGTTCGGGTGTGGGCACGGAGTTCGAGTCGCTCACGCGGGTCGGGCCGCTGCGGGCGAACGACGTCGCCATCGTCACGGAGTGGGAGCCGCGCCGGGCGATGGGGATCGTGCACCGCGGCGTCGTCACCGGCACCGGCCGGTTCACGTTGCGGCGCAAGCGGGGCGGCCGGACCCGCTTCTGCTGGGAGGAGCGGCTCCGATTCCCGTGGTGGATGGGCGGGATAGTCGGCGAGCGGTTGGCGAAGCCGATCCTCAAACGGATCTGGCGCCGCAACCTCCGCACCTTGAAGGCGCGCGTCGAGAGCTAACGACCGGCGAACTTCGCCTTGCCGGGGCCGTGCTCGAGGAAGCTGCGCACGCCGGTCTGCGCGTCGTCGGTGCCGAAGACCTCGACGAACCCGTCCCGCTCGAGGTCGAGGCCGGCCGCGAGCCGACCGCCGAGACCCTCGTCGATCGCCCGCTTCGCCATCCCCATCGCCACGACCGCGCCGGAAGCAAGCTCGCCCGCCCACGCCAGCGCGGCGGCGAGCAGCTCGTCGGCCGGCGCGACCCGGTCGACCAGGCCGAGGCTGAGGGCTTCATCGGCCTTGACCTGGCGGCCGCTCCAGATCAGCTCCTTGGCTCGCGCCGGCCCGACGAGCCGGGGCAGCCGTTGGGTGGCGCCGGCGCCGGGGATGATGCCGAGGAGGATCTCGGGTTGGCCCAGCCGGGCCGAGTCGGCGGCGATGCGCAGGTCGCAGGCGAGCGCCAGCTCCATGCCGCCGCCGAGGGCGACGCCGTGAACGGCGGCGATGACCGGCCGCGGCATCGCCGCTACCGCGTCGAACGCGGCCCGGAAGGCACCGCCGATCTCGCGGGCGCGGTCCGAGTCGCCGAACTCGGAGATGTCGGCACCGGCAGCGAACGCCTTGCCCTCCCCCGTCACCACGACCGCCTTCACGTCCCCGTCACCACGCAGTTCCCCGGCGACGGACGCGAGTTCGCCCAGCACCGCACGCGAGAGCGCGTTCACCGGCGGGTTGTCGAGACGAACGATCGCGACGCCGTCGTCACGGCGTTCGGTCGAGACGAGATCGGGCATAGCGCGCCAACCTAGCCTCGAGGAAACAAGACCTCGCTGCCGATGGGGCGGAATCCGGCGGCGAGCACCGACCGCACCGACGCGGCGTTGCCCGGCGCCACTTGCGCGAAGAGCGGCTCGCCTTCGGGGACGCAGCCGCGCGCCGCCAGCGCCAACCGGCGGCCGAGGCCCCGGTTGCGACCGGCGGGCTCGACCTCGAACGCGAACTCCCACCGCTCGGCGAGGCCGCGGCCGATGACCAGCACGCCGAGGGCATCGGGGTCGGTGTAGACGCGCACGTCGGTGCGGTGGCGCGACGCGTACTCGACCCGGGGATGGGAGTAGGCGCTCGGTGAAACCTGGAGGTCGAGATCCTGGTCTGCCGGCGTGCCCGTCGCCGCCAGCACGAGGTCGTGGCTGCCGGGACGGCTGCCGAGCTCGTCGCCCAGCCACATGAGGAAGGACGGGTGCATCCAGTTCGTGAGATCCCCCTCGGGGAGGCGTTGGCGCACGTCGTCCACCCGCACGCCGGCCGCGACCACGAGATGGGCGGTAAAGCTGACGACGGCGTCGACCGGGCCCGGGGGCGCGGGGACCACGTCGACGTCGCCGTCGGGCGGTGGGAGCGAGCCGTCGGCCGCCGCTCCCAGGATCCGGGTGAGCGGGTGCTTGCCCATTCACGGAGGAGGCTACGACCCCGCGAGCAGCTCCTCCGCGGCGCTGTGCGGATCGAGCTCTCGGGCCTCCACCCGGGCGAGGACATCGTCGAAGCGCGCGCCCGAGCAGACGTCCTCGACTCGCGCGCCGAGGCGCTCGTGCACGATCGCCCGCAGCTCGTCGCGCAGGCGCGCCTGGCGCCGCCGGTCGAGCCGTCCGTCGGCTTCGAGGAACGACCGGTGGGCCAGCACCGCGTCCCAGAGCTCGTCGATGCCGCGGCCATCGGTCGCGACCGTCTCGACGATCGGAGGGCGCCAGTCGCGCTCGCCTGCGAGTTCGAGCATCAGCTCGAGATCGCGCACGGTGTCGGCGGTACCGGGGCGATCGGCTTTGTTGACGACCAGGATGTCGGCGATCTCGAGCAGGCCGGCCTTGTTGGCCTGGACCCCGTCACCCCAGCCGGGGTTGACGACGACGATCGTGGTGTCGGCCGCGCCCGCGATCTCGACTTCGACCTGGCCCACGCCGACGGTCTCGATGATGACCCAGGGCTTGCCGGCGGCGTCGAGGACCCGGACCGCCTGGGGGGTGGCGAGGGCGAGGCCGCCCAGGTGACCGCGGGTCGCCATCGAGCGGATGAAGACGCCCTCGTCGGTGGCGTGGTCCTGCATGCGGACGCGGTCGCCGAGGATGGCCCCGCCGGTGAACGGGCTGGTGGGGTCGATGGCGAGCACGCCAACCTCGACGCCCTCACCCCGGATGCGGGCGATGAGCTTGTCGGTGAGCGTCGACTTTCCCGAGCCCGGCGCGCCCGTCATGCCCACCGTGTAGGAGTCGCCGGTGTGACCGTAGAGGTCGGCCACCGCCGCGAACGCGGCGTCACCGCCCGTTTCGACGAGGGAGATCAGCTTGGCGATGGCGCCCCGGTCGCCCTGACGGGCCGCTCCGACGAGCGCCGCCGGGTCCGCGGCCATCACAGTCGCCCCATCAGGAGCGCTAGTCGGCGACGACCTCGGTAATGCCGGGAGCGCGGTCCATGATGATCCGCTCGACCCCGGCCTTGAGGGTCATCATCGACACCGGGCAGGTGCCGCAGGCGCCCACGAGCGTGACGTGGACGACCATGTCGGCGTCGATGCCGTTGAATTCGATGTCGCCGCCGTCGCTCTGGAGCGCGGGGCGAATCGCCTCGATCGCCTCGAGGACGAGGGGCTCGAGCTCAGCGGTGTCGGTATCAGGCATCAAACAACTCTAGCTCTCTTGGTCACACTCGCTCAGCGGCCAGGCTACCTGGCCGCTGTCCTTCGGAACGCTCGCCGCTCCCGCACAATTCCCTACTCACGCGCAGCGGATGGCAGGCCTGCTCTATTCCAACGAAGCTCTCTCCACATCGGCACCAAGGGAACACAGCCGGCCGGCGAGGTCCGGATAGCCCCGATCCACGTGATACGGGTCGAGCACCTCGGTCTCGCCGTCGGCGGCCAGGCCCGCGAGCACGAGCGCGGCACCCGCCCGGACGTCGAGGGCGCGCACCGGGGCCCCCGACAGCCGGGGCACCCCACGCACAACCGCGTGACGGCCCTCGTTGCGGACGTCGGCACCCATCCGGTTGAGCTCGTCGACGAAGCTGAACCGGCTGTCGAACACGTTCTCGGTGACGATGGCGGTGCCCTCGGCGGTGGCGAGCAGCGCGACCACGAGCGGCATGAAGTCGGTGGCGAACCCCGGGTAGGGCAGCGTCGCCACGTCGATGGCCTGGAGGCGGTCGTCGGCCCGGGCCCACAGCCCGTCCGGAGTCCGCGACACCTTCAGGCCCATCTCGCCCAGCTTCACGACCACCATCTCGAGGTGGGCGAGCTCGGTGCCCTCGATCGCGATCTCGCCGCCGGCGATGCCGCATGCCATCAGGAACGTCCCGGCCTCGATGCGGTCGCCCATGAGCGTGCTCGCGACCGGCGTCAGCTCCTCCACGCCCTCCACCTCGATGGTGGACGTGCCTGCGCCGGCGACGTGCGCGCCCATGCGGTTCAGGAAAGCGGCGAGGTCGGTGATCTCGGGCTCGCGCGCCGCGTTCTCGATGATCGTCGCGCCCTTGGCGAGCACGGCGGCGGTGAGGAGGTTCTCGGTCGCGCCGACGCTGGGGAACTCCAGGACCACCCGTGCGCCGCACAACGCGTTGCACCGGGCTTCGATGAAGCCGTGTACGACCTCGAGCTCGGCCCCCATCGCCTGCAGGCCGCGGAAGTGCATGTCGAGCTTGCGGCTCCCGATGTTGTCGCCGCCCGGCATGGCCACCCGGGCCTCGCCGCAGCGGGCGAGGAGCGGCCCGAGCACGTTGATCGAGGCGCGCAGTCGGGTTACGTGCTCGTACGGGGCCTCGGGGTGGAGGTCGGGGCGTGCGTCGATCGTGAGCTCGTCGGGGCCGGTCCACTCGACGCCGGCGCCGATCGCCCGCAGCACGTCGAGCATCACATCGAGGTCGGCGACCGGCGTCACGTTGCGCAGGACAGTGCAGCCCGGTGCGAGCAGCGCCGCCGCCATCTGCTTCAGCCCCGCGTTCTTGGTCGCGCCCGAGACCCGCACGGTGCCGCGCAGTGGCCCGCGGGCGCGGACCACCAGCTTCTCCGTCATCGGCCGTGGTACTCCGGCGGGCGCTGCTCCACGAAGGCGGCAATGGCCTCCTTCATGTCGTCGGAGGTCAAGCAGGTCTTCTGGCCCTCCGCTTCGATCCGAAGCCCGTCGCGGATCGGGAGGTCGCCCGACGCGGCGATGGCGCGCTTGGCGGCGCGCACCGCCAACGGCGGCTGCCTCGCGATCGTCGTGGCGAGCTCGCCCGCGACCTGCTCGAGCTCGGCGTCGTCGACGAGCCGCTCGGCGATCCCGATGCGGGCGGCTTCGTCGGCGTCGATGCGCTCGGCAGTGAAGATGAGCTCTTTCGCCTTCCCCATCCCGACCAGGCGCGGCAGGCGCTGGGTGCCGCCGAGGTCGGGGATGATCCCGTACTTGAACTCGAGCAGCCCGACCTGGGTGCCTCGCGCCATGACGCGCACATCGCATGCCAGCGCCAGCTGGAGGCCGGCACCGAGGGCGTAGCCGCGCACCGCCGCGATGGTGGCGAACGGCGCTTCCGCCAGCCAGGTGAACGAGTTCTGGGTGCGCATGATGGAGTCGACGATCGGGTCGTCGTGGCGGGCACCGACTTCGCGACCCGCGCCCAGCTCGTCCAGGCCCTCGTCGTCCCGGCCGCCGCCGGCGAACACCGACGTGTCGATTCCGCTCGAGAACGCGCGCCCCTCACCGATGACGACCAGGGCGCGCAGGTCGGCGTCGTCGCGCAGCTCGTCGCCGAGCTCGCCGAGCTCGCGCCACATCTCGATCGTGAACGAGTTGAGCCGGTCGGGCCGGTTCAGATGGAGCCAGCCGACGTTGCCTTCGCGCTCGAGCGTGAGGGTGTTCATGCATGCAGGCTAGCGACTGGACCTGCACGCGGCGGCGGAGCGACCGGAGGGAGCGGAGCCGCTCGCCAGCGAGCGAGTGCCCGCGGGCCGGCCAGCCCTTCGTGGATGGCCCGGCCCGCAACGAGCGAGCGAGACAAGGAGAATTAGAGGCGGAGCTCCGCGGTGACCGGCAGTGACACGCAGAAGACCGCGATCGGCTGCACGAAGCCCGGCACCGCGCGCGTGCCGACGGGGCGGGCCTCGGCCCACGGGGGTTTGACGTCGGCAAGGTCGGCGGTGGCCAGCACCTCGTTGGGCTCGGCCTGGTCGCACAGCCGCGCCGCCAGGTTGATCGGACCACCGATGTAGTCGTCGCCTTCGAACAGGATGACGTCGCCGCCGGCCATGCCCGACCGGATCGGGAGTGCGATGCCGGCGACCTCGATGCGGTGCTCGAGCTCGGCTACGCACGCGACGAGCTGCTCGGGCTCGGTGCTCACGAACATCGCGCCGTCACCGAGCCACTTCGCCACCCGCACGCCGAACTCCGACGCGACCTCGCGCACGCACGCCCGGAACTGGGTGAGGACCGCCACTGCCTCCTCGTCGCCGTGCGCGTCGGTGAAGCGGGTGAACCCGCAGAGATCGACGAAGGCGAACGACCGGCTGACTCGCATGTCCCATTCTCCCGCATGCCACGGCC
>JACDBD010000284.1 GCA_013695115.1 Actinomycetota bacterium
GTCCGGGTGCGCGAGCAGGCGGCCGGCGGTGTCGATGCCGCGGCGCGCCGCCCCGAGGCTGTTGCGCACGTTGAACGTCAATGCGTCACTCAGGACATCGAGTGGCGTCGTGCGATTGACGGGATCGACCGGCTCGTGCTCGGCGGCGTCGGCGGCAGCCTGCTGCGCGGGGCCGAGGGTGGGGCGCTCCGCCGGGGCGGGGTCGGGCTCGAAGTCGACGAGGCTGAGCGAGAGCTTCAACCCCCCGACCCCGTCGGTCACGGCATGGTGCACCTTCTGGAGCAGCGCGCTGCGGCCGCCCTCGAGTCCCTCGACGAGCGTGAACTCCCACAGCGGTCGCGAGCGGTCCAGCGGAGCGGCCGAGAACGCGGCCGCGACGTCGAGGAGCTCGCGGGTTCCGCCGGGGGCGGGCGCCCCCACCTTGCGCAAGTGGTAGTCGAGGTCGAGCGTCGGGTCGTCGCGCCACTCGGGCGGGGCCAGTCGCAGGGGTGGGGAGACGACCCGCTGCGACAGCCGGGGGATCTCATCGAGGGCGGCGTCGAGCTTTGCCCGCACCCGCCCTTCGTCGGGGCGACCGTCGAGGACGGTGATGTTGGTGAAGTCGGAGCGCAGGGCCGGATCCTTCTCGACCGCCCACATGATCGCCTCGGCGTCACTCATCCTCATGCGTGAGCCGCCTCCTTCCTGGTCGCACTCGCTCGGCGGCAGGGTACCTGCCGCCGCCCTTCGGGACGCTCGCCGCTCCCGCGCAATCGCGGCGGTGCATCTCTCGATGGCAGCTCTGCGCTGCCGCGCTATCGAGCGATTTGGGTGCGCTTGAACTCGTTGAGCCGGTCCCAGGAGAGCAGCTCGAGCATGCGCTCCAGGTCGTCGACCCGGTTGCGGTCCATGAACCGCACGAAGACCGCCTGGTCGTCCTCGCAGAACGTGGGGACACCGAACATTGCCCACCGGTCGACCGCTTCGGTGTGTTCGGCGGCCAGCGTCTTGAGCGGTTGGCCGCTCGCCACCTCTTCGGCCACCGCGTCCACGTCGAGGCCGGCGGAGGCGGCCACATCGCGCACGACCTGCTCCTTGCCGGTCTTGCGACCGTCGTCGAAGCGAGCGGCGAACATCGCCACGTGGAAGTCGAAGAACCGATCGTTGAACGCGTCACGGATCGCGAGGCCCCATTCGAGGGAGAGCACGCCCGTGCCCCGCTCGAGGGGCGGGCGATCCCAGACCGGGGTCTCGCCTTCCTCCGCGTGGGCCTGATCGAGGGAGAAGGCGAGAAAGCGCCAGTCGACCCCGAGCTGGTCGTTCCTGATGGCGGTGACCACCGCCTCGTGCGCGTTGCGCGCAAACGGTCAGCGATAGTCCCAGCTGACCGTGATCTGGCGAGCCACGACGACCTCCCGTTGGCGAATGCGCCCTCACGCTACCCCGTGCCCGGCGGCCCCGATCGCGGGTGCATCGGCAACAGCCGCTTGGCGATCTGCCCGAACGCGAGGCCGAGCGCGGCGCCCGCGAGCACGTCGGACGCGTGGTGCATACGCGTGTACACGCGGCTCGAAGCCACTAGTCCGGCCAGACCGAAGTAGAGCGGACCGAGGTTGGTGCCCTGCGAGAGCAGCGTGGCCGCGGTGAACGCCGACGTCGCGTGCCCGGACGGAAACGCGCTCGTCCGGGGTCGGTGCATGCCGTACGGGAGCGGACCGTCGGGCTGGTGGGGTGGGCGGATGCGGCGGAAGCAGGCCTTGATCGGTCCGTTGGTGAGCGCGGACTCGATCCCCATCGCCGCGCCGAGCCGGAGCCCGGGTACGGGATCACCCGCCCGAGCCGAGCGCAGCCCGCCGAGCGCGGTCCAGAGCAGTCCGTGGTCGGCTGCGCTCGACAGCCGGTAGAAGAACGGGTCGAGGCGGGGGTTGCGGTGGCGTTCGACCCAGTTGTCGACCCGGTCGTCGAGCGCGCGCACGGCCGCGAGCACGCGTCCGGCACGGGGCCACGGTGGAACCCAGCGCCGGCGCCCCGAGACCCGGCGCGCGGCCGGGAGCTCGGCGACGGCCATCACGTCAGCGTAGTGAGGGCCCGTCGGCGGAACGGACGTCAGGGGGTGGCGACGGGCGCGAGCGGGAGCTCGGTCTCGATCATCGTGCCCGGACCCCGCAGCTCGGCCGCCTGGGTCGGGTCGCCGCCCCACGCCGGGCAGTAGGGCTTGAACGTGCACCAGTCGCACAGGGGACCGGGACTGGGCCGGAAGTCGTCGCGCTCGCACGCCCGGGCGATCGCGCTCCACACCGCGGTGGTCCGGCGCTCGACCCCCGCGACCGACTGCGCGCTCGGGGTCGCGATGATCGCTTCGGGTTTCGACAGGTAGTAGAGCTGGACCCGGGCGGGGCGGCGCCCGAGCATCCGCTCGCACAGGAAGGCGTAGATGTGCACGCCCGCGAGCCGGGTGTTCTCGTACATCTCGGACGGCACCGAGCCGGTCTTGTAGTCGGTGATGACGAGCTCTCCGTCGGCGTCGAGCTCGAGGCGGTCGATGTAGCCCCGCAGCGTCACCCGTCCGACCTCGGCGCTGAGCTTGAGCTCGAGCCCGATGGGGCGCACCGACTGCGGGTCCTCGAGCTCGAAGTAGCGCCGTACCAACAGCTCGGCGTCGGCGTGGAACGCGGCCCACTCGGCGTCGCTCAACTCGAGGTCGGCGAAGTCGGGGTCGTCGGCCAGCTCGACCCGCGCGGTGTCGAGGTCGGCGAGGGCGGCGTCGATCGTGCGGTCGGCTGCGTCGCGGAGCATGAGGCGTTCGAGCGCCCGGTGCACGAGCGTCCCCTTGCTCGCCGGCCCCGACGGTGGCTCGGGCAGCCGGTCGATGTACGAGAAGCGGAACGCCTGAGGGCAGTCCTTGAATGCCGAGACCGAGCTCGGAGACAGCCGCACCGGTACCGCCAGACCCATACCGGGACCATACCGAGGGGGTGTGACAACTACGCGGATGTCGTGGAGCGGCTTAGCCTGCGGCGTCATGAAGGTCGACGGAGTGCTGGCGGGCGGACTGGTCGGGGCGGGCGAAGCCGCCCGGGAGCTGGAGGAGATCGGCTACGACGGCGTGTTCAGCGCCGAGACCAGCCATGACCCCTTCTTCCCCCTGGTGCTGGCGGCCGATCATACCGACCGGCTCGAGCTCGGCACCGGCATCGCGGTGGCGTTCGCCCGCAACCCCATGACGCTGGCGAACCAGGGCTACGACCTCCAGGCCTTCTCGCAGGGCCGGTTCATCCTCGGGCTCGGCAGCCAGATCAAGCCGCACATCGAGAAGCGGTTCGCGATGCAGTGGTCGCACCCGGCCGCCCGCATGCGCGAGCTCATCCTGGCCATCCGCGCCATCTGGGCGTGCTGGAACGACGGCGAGAAGCTCGACTTCCGCGGTGACTTCTACCGCCACACTCTGATGACGCCCATGTTCCATCCCGGCCCCAACCCCCACGGGACGCCGCGCGTGTTCCTGGCCGCGGTCGGCGCGCGGATGACGGAGGTGGCGGGGGAGGTCGCCGACGGTATGCAGCTCCACGGGTTCACCACCGGGCGGTACCTGCGCGAGGTCACGTTGCCCGCGCTCGAGCGGGGCTGGGCCCGCGCCGGGAAGCAACGCGGTGACTTCACGATCTCAGGACCGATGTTCGTGGTGACCGGCACTGACGAAGAGCAGTTCGACCGGGCGAAGCAGTCGACCAAGCAGCAGATCGCGTTCTACGGCTCGACCCCCTCGTACCGCCCCGTGCTCGACCTCCACGGTTGGGGCGACCTGCAGGACGAGCTCAACCGGCTCTCGAAGCTGGGTGAGTGGGTGAAGATGGCCGACGCCGTCGACGACGAGATCCTCGGCACGTTCGCGGTGGTGGCCGAGCCCGAGGCCGTGCCTGCCGGGCTGCAGGAGCGCTATGGCGACGTCGTCGACCGCATCAGTTTCCACGCGCCGTACAAGCGCGACCCCGAGCGCTGGTCGTCGGTGCTCGAGGGGATCCGCGCCAGTTGACTCAGTCGTCGACGCCGGCGAACCCGAGGATCGACGCCGCCACCGCCGCCGGGTCCTGCAGCGGGCCGAAGTGGCCGAGGCCGGGCATGACCTCGAGGCGGCCGCGGGGGAGCCGCTCGACGATCATCGCAGCCAGCTTGGGCACGATGGCGTCGGTGTGCTCGCCGCAGGCCACGAGCACCGGGCGCCCGATCTCCCGCAATCGTTGGTACACGCCGTTGGCAACCCCCATCGCGTAGACGGCCGCCTCGTCCTCGGGCGCGCACTTCAGCTCGACGCTGCCGTCGTCGCGGTCGCGCAATCCGTGATCGATGTAGGCGCGTAGCGCGTCGGCGTCGAGCGCGTCGAACGGTGCGCGTGGGGCGTACGACTCGTGGGCGGCGGCGCGGGACGGCCACACCGCCCGGCGGCGGCGAGCGCCCTCGGCCATCGGATCGTCGTCGTCGGGCTCGAGTCGCTCGTCCGAAGCGAACAGCACCGGCTCGTAGCACCACAGCCGCGCGAACGTGCCGGGGCGCTCTTGCTCCGCCCGCAGGAGGGCGGCGGCCCCCTTCGAATGACCGGCGGCGAGCAACCGAGGATCGCCGGCGAGCCCGAGCTGCTCCACGACCGCGAGGATGTCCTCGGCGAACCGGTCCCAGTGATAGTCGAGCCCCGGTGACCGGTCGCTGTCGCCGTGACCGCGGAAGTCGAACGACCACACCCGCGGGCCCGCCGCCACCAGCCGCTCGGCTACCGGCGCCCAGACGAGACCGTGGAAGCCGGTTGCATGCGCCAGGAGCACCGGCGGGCCGTCACCGCCCCAGCCGTATGCCACCAACGTGATCGAGCCGGTGTCGACGCGGTGCGGCACCGGAGCAGAAGCAGGCACGGCCGCATGATGGCTCACCCGGTGCCGGAGGCCGTTTGCCGACCGCACAGCTGGGGTATCCCCCGTTCCGCATGGCACTTACCAGCGAGGCACTCACCAGCAAGAGACCCCCCACCGGCCGATCGACGCGGACCGGCCCGTTCGTACCGGCGCCGCCCGACGATCAGCGCGCTCCGGTCGAGCGGCGACGCGTGCGGGACATCCGACTGAGCTCGGTTGCCCGGGTTTCGGTGTGCTTCTACCTCTGCGGTCTCGTCGTGGCCCTGGTCGCGGCCTTGGTCCTCTGGATCGTGGCCAGCGCAGTCGGGGTCGTGGGCGAGCTCGAGAGCTTCATGGACGATCTCGGCTTTGAGGGCTTCCGATTCATCTCCGGCACCCTGCTCTGGGCGAGTCTCCTCATCGGGCTCGGCCTCACGGCCATTCTCGTGGTACTGACCGTCGTCGCCGCCGCGCTCTACAACCTCTTCGCCGATCTGGTCGGCGGACTCGAGGTCACCCTCGCCGCCGTCGACAACGATGCCGCGATCGCTCCCGCCGAGCGCAACGGCAACGGGCACGGGAACGGCAACGGGAACGGCGACGGAGTGCGGCACCGCTGACCATGGACCGGCTGCGCCGACGTGGCGCGCAATTCGGCGCAGCCGTCGACCGCTGGTGGCGGGGTCGACGCCCGGACCTCGAGCGCTGGCTGCGCGATATCCCTCCCGCCACGCGGCACACTCGCACCTCATTGGTAAGCATCCGACCAGTCGGGCGCTCACCCGGGTCGATGCGGCAACTGTGATCGAGGCGGCCAGGTCGGTACGGGGAGCAGCGAGCCGCGGCTGGAAAAGCGCCCGCTCGCTGGTCCACTTCGAGCCTCGCTCGGGCCTGGCCACCCTGCGCTCACGCTTTGCCCGGCCGACGCCCCCCCGCCCCCGCCTCCCGCGCCGGGACCGGCCGCGGTGGCAGCGGATCGTCGCAGTGCCGCTGGTCGGCGGGGTAGCACTCGGCGTATCGGGCTCGCTCCTGATCCCGGGCGTCGCCACCCTCTTCGAGAGTGCCGACACCGACGACATCAGCGTCGCCGAGCGGCTCAGCATCCTTCCCGAGCGGTCGGTGGTGTTTGCCGCCGACGGCTCCGAACTCGAGAAGCTCGGGAGCCAGAACCGCGCCAGCGTGAGCGATCTCGATCAGATCCCGCGCGTGGTCATCGACGCGGTCATCGCGATCGAGGACCGCACCTTTTGGGAGAACGCCGGCATCGACCTGCGAGCCGCCGCCCGCGCGTTGATGGCGAACCTCGACTCCGGCGAGGTCGAGCAGGGGGGCTCGACCATCACTCAGCAGCTGGTCAAGAACCGGATCCTCACCCCTGAGCGTGACATCGGCCGCAAGATCCGGGAGGCCAACTACGCCTACCGGCTCAACCTCGAGTTGAGCAAGGAGGAGATCCTTCTTGCCTATCTGAACACGGTGTACTTCGGTGAGAACGCGTATGGCGTCCAGGCCGCGGCGGAGCGCATCGCGGGCAAGCCCCTCGACCAGCTCAACGCCGCCGACGCCGCCCTCCTCGCCGGTCTCATCGCCCGCCCCGCCGCCACCAACCCGTACGACTCTCCCGAGGTCGCGATCGAGCGTCGCAACGAGGTCCTCGACGCGATGGTCGACGAGGAGTACCTCACCAAGGCCGAAGCCGACCTCGCCCGGCAGGCCCCCCTCGTGCCTTCGATCTACCGCCCGCCGGCCGAGTTGCGTCCGGACAACTACTTCGTCGAGGAGGTGCAGCGCCGACTCCTCGCCGACGAACGTCTGGGGGCGACCGCCGAGGAGCGCGAGCAGAAGGTGCTCCAGGGCGGCCTGCGGATCCACACCACTCTCGACCCGCGGCTCCAAGAGCTGGCCCAATCGGCGGTCGACACGATCCTGCCGCCGTCGGAGTTCACCGCGTCGCTGGTGGCCATGGACCCCGCCACCGGGCAGGTCAAGGCGATCGTCGGCGGGCCCAACTTCGAGTTGGCCCAGTACAACTTGGCGACCCAGGGAGCGCGCCAGCCCGGTTCGACGTTCAAGGTGATCACGCTGGCGACCGCGCTCGAGAACGGGTACTCACCCGAAGACCTGGTCGACGGGTCTGCCGGCTGTTCGTTCAAGATCTCCGGCTCCGAGGACTGGGCACCGGGTGGGACCGGCGCCGGGACCATGACCCTGCGCGCCGCGACCGAGAACTCGATCAACTGCGCCTACGCCCGACTCATGATTGGCCTCGGACCCCAGAAGGCGGTCGACGTCGCCCACCAGATGGGCATCGAACGGGAGATCCCGGTGGTGCCCTCGATCACCTTGGGAACCGCCGAGGCGTCACCGCTCGAGATGGCGAATGTCGTCGCGACCGTCGCGGCCGACGGTGTGCATCACGATCCGGTGTTCGTGACCAAGGTCGAAGCCCCCGACGGCACGGTCCTGTTCGAGAATCAGCCCGCCGGTGACCAGGCCATCAAGCAGGAGACCGCCCGCACCCTCATCGACGTGCTGAAGGGCGTGCTCGACCGCGGGACCGGCACGGCTGCGAAGCTGGACCGGGCCGCATTCGCCAAGACCGGCAGCACCGACGACAACGCCGACGCGTGGTTCGTCGGCGGCACACCGCAGCTGGTCGCGTCGGTCTGGATGGGGTCCCCGGTGGCTCGCGTTCCGATGACCAACGTCGGCGGCGTCGAGGTCTTCGGCGGCACGTACCCCGCCCGCATCTGGAAGCAGTTCATGGCGACCGCGCTCCAGGATGTCGCGGCCACGGAGTTCTCTGCGCCGAACGGCTGGTTGTGGCCGCCGCCGGCCACGGTGGGCGAGCTCGGCCGTCTCGACCCGCGGCTGTTCCCGCCGCGGCGGAATCCCACGGCCGCCCCTCTTCCGCCGGCCCCGGTCGAGCCGCCGCCGCCGGGCCCGGTCGAGGCGCCGCCACCGGTGCCGGTCGAGACGACTCCTCCGCCACCTCCACCGGACCCACCAGGCGGTGGAGGCGGCGGCCCGCCCGGTGACGGAGGTGGCGACTAACCGCACGCGCGACGATGGCGTGATGTCCGACATGGTGGAGGCAGTGCGCGCCGCCAACTCGGCGTTCTACGCCGCGTTCGAGACCCGCGACCTGGACGCGATGGCCGAGGTATGGGAACGGACCGACCGGGCGAGTGTCACCCACCCGGGATGGCCGCGGCTCTCGGGCTGGGGGAAGGTCGCGGGGTCGTGGGACGCCATCTTCCGGCACACCCCGTTCATCCAGTTCGTCCTCACCGACGAACGAGTCGATGTGGTCGGTGACACCGCCTGGGTCACGCTCGACGAGAACATCCTCCAGGCCGCGGGCGCGGCCGACGACGGCGACGAGGGCGACGTGCCGCTGTCCGGGGCCCGCGTCGCCGCCACCAACGTGTTCGTGCGCGAGGGTGACCGCTGGCAGATGGTGATCCACCACGGCTCGCCGGTGGGCACGACCGACGACGACGCCGGCGACGAGGAGGAGTAGCGCGGTGGATGCGGTGGGGCAGTGGGAGCGGGCGGGCTCGTACCACGAGGTCGCGGGGGATCGGGTCTTCGTCGTCGACCGCGCCGCCGAGCGCGAGGAGCTCGAGCCCGCGCTCGTGCTCCACGGCTTTCCCACGTGCTCGTACGACTGGCGGGGCGCGCTCGAGACGCTGGCCCGCCGGCGCCGGGTGGTGATCCCCGACTACCCGGGTTTCGGGCTCTCGGCCAAGCCCGACCGGCGGTACTCGCTGTTCGAGCAGGCCGACGTGGTCGCCGCGGTCGTCGCCGAGCTCGGGCTTGCCGAGGTCGCGCTGGTGACGCACGACCTCGGCGATTCGGTCGGCGCCGAGCTCCTGGCCCGCAGCCTGGACGGCGACCTCGCGTGGGAGGTGTCGCGGCGGGTGATCACGAACGGGTCGATCTACATGGAGTTGGTCCAGCTGTCCGACGGCCAGCAACTCCTGCTTGCGCTACCGGACGAGATGTTGTCGGAGGAGCTGGCACCCGATCGCGGCGCCATTGCCGCCGCGTTGCGCGGCACCCTCGCTCCCGACGCATCCGTCGACGACGCCGAACTGGACGCGCTGGGGCAGCTCGTCGTCCACGACGGCGGCAGCCGTCTGCTCCCGCGGACGATCCGCTACATCGAGGAGCGCCGCCGGCACGAGAGCCGGTGGTACGGCGCCATCGAACGGCATGCTTCGCCGCTGACCATCGTGTGGGGTGACGCCGACCCGATCGCGGTGTGGCCGATGGCCGAACGCCTGCACGCCGCCCGCCCCGACGCCACCCTGGTGCGGCTCGAGGGCATCGGCCACTACCCGATGCTCGAGGCGCCGGACGCGTTCAACGCCGCGCTGGAGCACGCCCTCGGCTGACGCGCCCCGCTACCGTGCCCGGCATGGCTGACCGCGAGATCTCGAAAGCCGTGTTGGTGACGGGGTGCTCGTCGGGCATCGGCCGGGCGACCGCCGAGCGTCTCGCCCGCAAGGGCTGGACCGTCTACGCCTCTGCCCGCAAGCCCGACACGATCGCCGATCTGGGCGCGGCCGGCTGCAAGCTCCTCGCCTGCGATGTCAGCAGCGAGGAGTCGGTGCGGGGCGCGGTCGCCGAGGTGGAGGCGGCCGAGGGCGCGGTCGGAGCGCTGGTGAACAACGCCGGCTTCGGCCTCGAAGGCCCGGTCGAGGGCGTGCCGATCGACGAATGGCGTCGACAGTTCGACACCAACCTCTTCGGCATGGTCCGACTCATCCAGCTCGCGCTCCCGAAGATGCGCGCGCAGCGGTGGGGGCGGATCGTGAACGTGAGCTCGATCGGGGGTCGGCTCGTGTTTCCCGGTGGTGGCCCGTACCACGCGAGCAAGTGGGCGGTGGAGGCGATGAGCGACGCGCTGCGTTTCGAGGTGAAGCCGTTCGGCGTGCGCGTGTCGATCATCGAGCCGGGGATCATCCGCACGAAGTTCGGCGAGACCGCAGTAGCGACCGTGACCGAGCACGGTGGCGACGGCCCGTACGCCGAGCTCAGCAAGAGCGTCGCCGAGCGCACCGCCGGCGCGTACGAGGGCCCGATGGCGATGATGTCGGCGGGACCCGAGTCGGTGGCCCGGGTGATCGAGCGCGCCATCAAGCGCCGGTCGCCCCGGGCCCGGTACCGCGTGACGGTGGGCGGGCGCATGATCCTCGTGACGCGGGCGTTGCTGACCGACCGGGGATGGGACCGGATGATGCGACTCGCGTACAAGCCGCCCAAGCCGCCGCCCGCCTGACGAGGCGGCTCAGGCAGCCCGCCGGTCCGCGTCCACCTTGGCTCCCGCGGTCAGGGCGGCCGCGATCATCTCGATGACATCCGGCCCGACCTGGTTGTACGCCCCGGCGGCGACGAAGCCGGGGCGCCGCCGGCCGGCGTAGCGCAGGCCGACCTCCGATCGCGTGGTCGACCACGCGCTGAGCTCGATCTCGACTCGCGCGAACGCGAATGTGCGGGTACGCACCCAGCCGTACGCGCGGGCGACCGGCCCGAGGGCGTGGCCGGGGAACGCCGATCCGTTCGTTATGCGGTCGATGCGGAGCGAGCCAGAGACGACGTCGAGTCGGTCTCCGCGCGCGTCGCGTGTCCACGCATGGAATGCGGCCGCCGCGTCGTCGACCGGGAGGTCGATGACCCGCGACATGTACTTGCACGTCGGTGTCGGATGCATGGGACGACCGTAACGGCGGGAGGTGTGCGATCCGTCACCGGAGCATGTGCGACGCGCGAACAGCGGTTGACAGGACTGTTGGTGTCGCGCGTCACACTCCGTCGACCGCGACCGGCAGCCTTTCGAGGCCGCGCAAGGTGAACGTCTCCCGTCGCACCGGGTCGCCCGCGGGCTCGATGTGCGGGAACCGGCGCACGAGTGCGCCGATCGCGATCTGACCCTCGAGGCGCGCCAGCGCCGCACCCAGGCAGAAGTGGTGGCCGCCACCGAACGCGAGGTGACGCCCGGCACCCTCCCGTCCCAGGTCGAGCCGGTCGGGGTCGGGGAAGGCTTCGGGGTCGCGGTTGGCCGCGCCCAGCAGCGGGATGATCTGCTGGTGGGCGGGGATCGTCGTGCCGCCGATCTCGTAGTCCTCCAACGTGATCCGCTGGGTCAGCATCACCGGGCTGTCGAACCGCAACATCTCCTCCACCGCGTTGCGGTCGAGCGAGGGGTCGGAACGCAGACGGTCGAGCTGGTCCGGATGCCGCAGCAACGCGAGCGTCCCGTTGCCGATCAGGTTCACCGTCGTCTCGTGGCCGGCGATCAGCAGGAACAGGGCGGTGGCGAGCAGCTCGGGCTCGCTCAGGCGATCGCCTTCCTCTTCGGCAGCAATGAGCGCGCTGAGGAGGTCGTCAGCGGGCTCGCGTCGGCGGCGCTCGATGAGCTTCTCCAGATACTCGACGAACGCCTCGGCGGCGGCGCGGATCTGCTCCTCCTGCTCGGGTGTTCGCAGGGGTTGCGGGTCGATGCTGGCGGCCAGGTCGTGCGACCACTGCTGGAAGGTGACGTGGTCGGCGGCGGGCACGCCCAGGAGCTCGCAGATGATCACCACCGGCAGCGGATAGGCGAGGTCGGCGACGACGTCCATTCGGCCGTCGCCCCGTTCCTCGACCGCGTCGAGCAGTCCGCTCACGAGCTCCTCGATCCGGGCCCGGAGCTGCTCGATGACCCTGGGCGTGAACGCCTTGCTCACCAGGCCGCGCAGGCGGGAGTGGTCGGGCGGGTCGAGGAAGAGGAGGACGGCCTGGCCCATCTCGTCGCCGAATATGCCGCGCGGCTCGCCGTTCTCCTCGATGAACGCCTGGTAGAGGTCGGAATTCTGCTCGTCGTTGCTGAGCCGCGGGTCACGGGTGGCAACCGCGGCGTCGGCGTGGCGGGTCAGCAGGTAGACGCCGAACGCGGTCTTGTGGACCGGCTCGTGCTCGCGTAGCAGCCGGAAGAACTGGTACGGGTCGTCCCGAAACTCCGGCGTTATCGCGGCGCTGATGAAGTCGAGATCCGCTTCCTGCGACTGCGTCATGAGCAGCACCCCCCGCTCGCTTCGTTCACCGTACGGGGGTTGGTCCGGTTCGTCTACGTGACGCGCGGCACTACGGACGCATCCCGCGCTCGGTGGGCCCGGGGAGGCGTCGCGGCGCGGCTAGCCCCGCGAACTCGCACAGCAACCGGCGGGTGTCACGCGGATCCACGATCTCCTCGATCATGAACGCCTCCGCGGTACGGAACGGCGAGCGGGCCGCCTCGAGCCGGGCTTCGATCTCGGCCCGCAGCGCAACCGGATCGTCGGCCAATTCGAGCTGGGCCTTGTACGCCGCCTCGATGCCGCCAGCCAGCGGCAGGCTGCCCCAGTCACCCGACGGCCACGCGAACCGGTAGGAGAACCGCGACGCGTTCTGGTGGGCGGCGCCGGCCACGCCGTACACCTTGCGCAGGATCACCGAGCACCACGGCACCGTCGCTTGATAGATAGCAGCGAGGGCGCGGGCACCGTGGCGAATGGTCGCCGCCTTCTCGGCCTCGGTTCCGATCACGAAGCCGGGGTTGTCGACGAAGTGCACCACCGGCAGGTGGAAGGTGTCGGCGAGGTCGACGAACCGAGTCACCTTCTGCGACGCGTCGGCCGTCCAGCCGCCTCCGTAGTGGTAGGGGTCCCCGGCGAGGACGGCGACGGGCCAGCCGTCGAGCCGCGCGAGCCCCGTGACCGCGGGACCGCCGAACCGGCGCCCGAGCTCCAGGAACGATCCTTGATCGACGACGGCATCGACGATGTCGCGGACCTTGTAGACCTTGCGGGCGTCCTTCGGGATCGCCTCGTGCAGCCACTCCTCGCGGCGGCCCGGATCGTCATCGGTGGGGCCGCGGTCGGCCACGGCGTCGACCGACGCGGGGAGATAGGAGAGGAAGGCGCGGGCGCGTCCGAACGCCTCGTCCTCGGTCTCGACCTCGTCGTCCACCACCCCGTTGCGGGTATGGATGGGGCTGCCACCCAGTTCCTCTTTCTCGACGTCCTCACCCAGGCGCGCCACCACCGGTGGTCCCGCGACGAACAGCTGCGACGTGCCCCGCACCATGACGGCGTAGTGGCTGGTGACGACACGCGCCGCCCCGAGGCCGGCGACGGATCCCAGGCACAACGCCACCACCGGCACGGTCGAGAGGTTGTCGACCACCCACTCCCACCCGGGGTTGAAGGGCACAAAGCTGCGCCGCTCGGTCTCGAGCGACTTCACCGATCCCCCGCCACCGGACCCGTCCACCAGCCGCACGATCGGCAGGCGCAGCTCGTTGGCCATGCGCTCGGCGTAGACCTGCTTCTGGAAGATCGACGCATCGGCGGCGCCGCCCCGCACGGTGAAGTCGTCGCCGCCCACGACGACGGTTCGGCCGTCGATGCGCCCCCGGCCCATCACGAAGTTGGCGGGTCGGAAGTCGGCCATGTGCCCGTCCTCGTACGTGGCCCGGCCGGTGAGCGCGCCCACCTCGTGGAACGAGCCCGGGTCGAGGAGCCGGTCGATGCGCTCGCGCACGGTGAGCCGCCCGGCGGCGTGCTGGCGCTCCACCTTGTCGGGACCACCCATCCGCGCCGCCAGCTCGGTGCGCCGCTGCAGTTCCCCGAGCTCGGGATCCCAACTCACAGAGGCCAGCGTCGCGCACGCGTAGCCTTCCCGCCCGTGGGCGAGACCGAATATCGGCAGCACCGTTTCGTCGCACCACCGGGCGCCACCGAGATCCTGCTCGTGCGCCACGGCGAGTCGGCGCCGGCCGATCCCGACACGCCGTTTCCGCTCGTCGACGGCCACGGCGACCCGCCCCTCGATCCGGTAGGCATCGAGCAGGCCGAGCGCCTGGCCAACCGGTTGGCCGGCGAGCACGTCGACGCGATCTACGTCACCACGCTCTGCCGCACGGTCCAGACGGCGGCGCCACTGGCGCGTCGCCTCGGCATCGATCCCAGGGTCGAGCCCGACCTACGGGAGGTGTTCCTGGGCGAGTGGGAGGGTGGGTTGTTCCGGGTCAAAGCCGCCGAACAGGACCCGGCGTTCGTTCGGGCCATGGAGGAGGAGCGCTGGGACCACATCCCCGGCGCCGAGAACCAGGACGCGTTCGCCGCGCGAGTGGCAGGCGCGATCGGACGCATCGATGCCGCCCATCCGGACCAGCGGGTCGTCGCGGTCACCCATGGTGGGGTAATCGGTCAGGTGCTCGCCGCCGCCACCCGGTCGCGCCCGTTCGCGTTCGTGGGGCCCGACAACGCGTCCATCAGCCACATCGTCGTCGTCGGGGATCAGGTTGCGCTGCGCCGATACAACGACACGGCCCACCTGCACCCGCACTTCACGGTGGCGGCGCCACCGCCGACTTAGGGGGTCGCGACATGTCGCCACGCAAAGACGTCGTCGAAGCGTATTTCGAGGGGTTCCGGCGGAGCGATCACGAACAGATCCTGGCCTGCCTGACTGACGACGTCGCCTGGGACCTACCCGGACACGCCCATCTCACGGGCAAGGACGCATTCGATCAGGAGATCGAGAATGAGGAGTTCGTGGGCAGCCCGACGTTGACCGTCGATCGCCTGATCGAAGAGGCCGACGCCGTGGTCGCGATCGGCAACGGTGAGACCACCCACAAGAGCGGTGCGCTCCGTCGGTTCGGCTTCTGCGACGTCTTCACATTCGCGGGCGACAAGATTCGTCGGGTCGAGTCGTACCTCGTTCCGCTCCGGTAAGCGCGCCCCTACGGCGCGGGTTGTCTAGAAGTCGAAGTCTCCGGTGGCGCCGCGGGTGTCGCCGGTCTCGGCGTACACCTGACGCAGGTTCCTCGCGATCAGGGCCTGGTGCACTTCGTCGGCCCCGTCGACCAGGCGGGCCGAGCGGGCGTGGCGCAGCATCGACTCCAGCGGCGTGTCCGTCGAGTAACCCAGCGCGCCGTGCACCTGGATGGCGCGGTCGACCACCTTCCAGAGCATGTTCGCGACGTGGTGCTTGGCGAAGCTCACTTCCTGACGGAAGGGCTGCTTGTTCTCGATCTTGAACGCCGCGTGCAGCACCATCAGCTTGGCCGCGTACAGCTCCATGGCCGAGTCCGACATCATCCATTGGATCGCCTGCTTCTCGGCCAGCGGCGCGCCGTGCAGCTGCCGGCGCTCGGCCCGGTCGATGAGCATCTCGAGCGCCTGCTCGGTCTGGCCGATCCAGCGCATGCAGTGCGCGAGACGCGCCGGCCCGAGACGTGCCTGGCCGAGCAGGTGGCCGTGGCCGCGCTCGGCGAGCATCTGGCTCGACGGCAGCCGCAGATCGGTGATGCGAATCTCGCAGTGGTTGCCGTGCCCGGCCATGGTGTTGACGTCGCGCACGATCTCCCACCCTTCGGCGGGGAGGTCGACGATGAACGCCGAGTTCGACGCCTGGGGCGGGTCGGCGTCGGGGTCGGTCTTGGCGATGAGGATCGCGAACGACGCGCCCTTGGCGCCGCTGATGAACCACTTGTGGCCGTTGATCACCCACTCGTCGTTGGCCTCGTCGAGGACGGCCATCGTGCGGATGCCGGTGGGATCGGAGCCGGCGACCTCGGGCTCGGTCATCGCGAAGCACGACCGAACCCGTCCCTCGAGCAGCGGCTCGAGATATCGCTTCTTCTGGTCGTCGTTGGCGTGGTGCAGCAGCGTGTGCTGGTTGCCCTCGTCGGGCGCCTGGGCGTTGAGGATGAACGGCCCGAAGCGCGTGCGGGCCGCCTCCGCCGACACGAACGCCATCGCGGTGATCGAGAGCCCGAGCCCGCCCCACTCCTTGGGCATGTGGGGGAGCCACACCTCCCACTCGTGCGCCTTCTGACGGAGCTCGATGATCATCCGCACGATGTCGCCGCGGTCGGGCTCGCCGTCGGTGGCGTTGGCGTTGAGCTTCTCCTCGGCCGGGCGCACCTCCGCGTCCATGAAGTCGCGGACGCGCTTGCGGGTTGCTTCGACGTCGGGCGGCAGGGTGAAGTCGATGGCCATGCGCGCGAGTGTCCCCGTCCCTTGACCGCCTGGTCAAGTGACGCTCAGGCGGTGCGGTACGCGCCCGGGCCGGTGAACATGCCCCGCCGCCAGCGGCGCGGCGTGAGCAGCAGGGCGCGGGGGTAGTCCTCGTACATCCAGCGGGCGAAGTTGCGGCGGGTCCAGGGCGTGAGGTCGACCGTCCGCAACGCGGCCCGGGCCCAGAACGCGGAGCCCAGCACGCGTTGCAGACGAGCCGCGAGCCGGAGATCGGCGCCGAGGGTGCGTTCGACGGCCCGCCGGTAGCGAGCGCCGACCGCGGGCGCGTCGCCACCACCGGCGACCGCGGCACCGGCGGCGATCGCGGTCTCGAACGCCTGGGCGATCCCCTCCCCGGTCATCGGGTCGACGACCGAGGCGGCGTCACCCGCGAACAGCACGCGACCGTCGGTGAGGCGGGCGGGTTCGAGTTGTGCCGGGATGGGCCACGCCCGCTGCGGATCCTCCGGCTGAGCGTCCGGGCCCAGCACCGTGCGCAGCCGGTCGCGCTCGAGGAGGTCGAGCCACGTCGCCTTGAGGGTCTTGCCGTCGACCCCGGGCCCGCGGGGGATGCCGAAGCCGACGTTGGCGCGCCCACCTGGCAGCGGGAAGACCCAGGCGTAGCCGGGCAGCAGGTCCTCCTCGAACAGCACCCACAGCCTCGGGTCGTCGACCCCGCGGAAGTACTGACGGAAGGCGTGCCAGCTGCCGAGGTCGGCGGGCGCGTCGGGGTGCAGGAGCCTGCGCACGGCGGAGAAGTGACCGTCAGCGGCGACGACGAACGGCGCTTCCGCCGCGCGGCCGTCGCTGAGCGTGACGGTCGCGTGGTCGGGACCGACGGACACCTCGTCCACGCCGGTGCCCTCGCGGACGGTCGCGCCGCGACGGCGGGCGAGCTCGACGAGGGCGGCGTCGAGATCGGCGCGCGGTACGACACCGGCGTACTGGCCCGTCGGCGGGTGCGGCAGCGAGATCGTCCGTCCACTCGGTGAGACGAGCACGGTCTCGCGCACTGTCGCATACGAGGGCAGCGCGTCCAGCTCGAGTCCGAGGTGCTCGAGCGAGCGGAGCGCGCCGGTGGTGAGCCCGTCACCGCAGGTCTTGTCGCGCGGAAACGTCGCCTTGTCGATCACGAGCACGTCGAGGCCACGATCACGGGCGCTGATCGCGGTCGCCGAGCCCGCGGGCCCGGCGCCCACAACGACGAGATCGAACCGCTCACGTGCGCACATGTGCTTCCCGACGGTAGTGCGAGCACCTCCTAGGCTCCCCTTTGTGGCGGTCATCGAGGTCGAGGGCTTACGCAAGGAGTACCGCCGCCTGCGTGGCGGGCCCACGCTCGCGCTCGACGGGCTCGACGTCAGCGTGCCCGAGGGTGGAGTGTTCGGGTTCCTCGGTCCCAACGGTTCGGGCAAGACGACCACCATCCGCTGCCTGCTCGGGCTCGTGCGTGCCAGCAGCGGGCGGAGCCGCCTGCTCGACGCCGGACCGCGCGAGTTGCACACGGTGATCGGCCGCGTCGGATCGATGGTGGAGACCCCGCAGTTCTTCCCGAACTTCTCCGGGCGTCGCAACCTCGAGCTGCTGGCGAGGCTCGATGGGATCGGGCGGGCGCGCGTGAACGAGACGCTCGACCTCGTCGGTCTCGGCTCGAGCGCGGGCTCGCCCTTCCGCACCTACTCCCTGGGGATGAAGCAGCGCCTCGGTCTGGCCGCGGCGTTGATCAAGGATCCCGAGTTGCTGATCCTCGACGAGCCCGCTAACGGGCTCGACCCCGCCGGCATCAAGGAGATCCGAGACCTGGTCCGGCGGCTGGGATCGGAGGGTCGGACGATCTTCGTGTCGAGCCACCTGCTCGGCGAGGTGCAACAGATGTGCGACCGGGTGGCGATCCTCGCGCGCGGCCGCCTGGTGACCGAGGGCCCCGTCGCCGACGTGCTCGCGGGCGGTCGGGCGTCGCGGCTCGTGGTGCAGGTCGCGCCGCTCGAGGCCGCGCTCGAGACGCTGCGTTCCGCCGATCTCGACGCCACCCTCGACGGCCACCACATCCTGGTGCAGCTCCCGGCTGAGGACGCCGCCCGCGTGACCGAGGTCCTCGCTGACGCGCGCATGTACGTCAGCGAGCTCCGCCCCGAGGAGATCGACCTCGAGACCGTGTTCCTCGAGCTGACTCGCTCCGACGGGGATGCGACCGGGTGACGGCGCTCATGGTGGTCGAGATTCGTCGGGCGCTCTCCCGCCGGCTCGTGCGCGTGCTCGTGCTCGTCGCCCTGCTCGGGATCGTGATCATCGCCATCGGCGCGTTCGCGACCTCCGATCCGGACGCGGCCGACGCCTTCTCTCCCGCCGACATCTGGACCCCTGAACTCGACCAGAGCAGCGATGCCGCCATCGTCGGCGGCGTCTCCTTCCTCTTCCTGCTCATGGCATTGCTGGGGGGAGCGTCGGTCATCGGCGCCGAGTACAAGGCGGGGACGATCACCACCCTGCTCACGTGGGAGCCCCGCCGGCTGCGGGTCATCGGGGCCAAGCTCGCCGCCGCCGCCATCGTCGCGGCCGTCCTCTTCCTCGTGCTCGAGGCTTTGCTGGCGGGTGCGCTCGCCCCCGCGGCGGTCGTCCGGGGCACGACCGAGGGCGCCGACGACGACTTCTACCGCAGCCTCGCCGGGTTCCTCGGGCGGGGCGCCCTGCTGACCGGTGGGTGCGCGGTGCTCGGTGGCGCCATCGCCACCGTCGGCAAGAACACGACCGCCGCCCTCGCGGTCGTGCTCGGCTACATCGTGATCGTCGAGCAGATCCTGCGGGGCCTGCGGCCGGGCTGGAACGCCTGGTACCTCGGCGAGAACCTGGGGATCGTGCTCACGGGAGAGCGCCTGGACGACGTGGTCCGGTCGGTGCCGGGCGCCGCCGCCGTCCTCCTCTTCTATCTCGGGGTGTTCGTCGCGGTCACCCTGGTCGTGTTCGCCCGGCGGGACGTCACCTAGCCACCACGCCGTTTCGCCCTCCCGGCCCGATTCGGGCCAGAATCGCTCGCCCGAATGGCGGGTGGCAGTTCTGGGAACAGGAGCGGCATGAATGTCCTCGTCTGCGTCAAGCAGATCCCCGATCCGGCGGTTCCGGGGGAGCTCGACCCCGAGACCAAGACCCTCAAGCGCGAGGGCAAGCTCATCCTCGACGACTCCGACGCCTACGGCGTCGAGATGTCGCTCCAGCTCGCCGAGAAGGCGGGCGGGGGTGAGGTCACGCTGGTCTCGATGGCGCCCAACGACGAGGTGTCGGGCCTGCGGACCGCGCTCGCGATGGGCGCCGCCAAAGCCATCCTCGTGTCCGATCCCGAGCTCCAGGGCTCCGACTCGCTGGCGACCGCCAAGGTCATTGCGAAGGCGGTCGAGCGGGCCGGCGACGTCGACCTCGTTGTCACCGCAACCGAGTCGACCGACGGGTACACCGGCACGATCCCGGCCCAGGTCGCGGAGCTGTTGGGCTGGCCGTCACTCACGTTCGCCAAGCACGTCGAGATCGGCGACGGCAAGGTCACGATCCAGCGCCAGACCGAGGCCGGCTACGACATGGTCGAGGCGCCCTTGCCCGCGGTGGTCAGCGTCACCGCCGGTGTCGTCGAACCCCGTTACCCGAGCTTCAAGGGGATCATGGCGGCGAAGAACAAGCCCGTCGACAACGCCAAGGTCGCCGACCTCGGCTTGTCGGGTGACCAGGTCGGCTGGGCCGGCGCACGACAGGAGATCGTGTCGATCGAGGCCGCGCCCGAGCGTCAGGCGGGCGAGAAGATCGAAGACGAGGGTGACGCCCACGAACGCATCGTTGCGTTCCTCGAGCAGCTGAAGGTGATCTGAGATGCCGATCGGGAAGGTGTGGGTGTTCGCCGAGTCCGACGAGGGCAAGGCGTCGACCGCGAGCCTGGAGCTGCTCACCAAGGCGCGTGAGCTCGGCGATACCGTCGAGGCGGTGCTGGTCGACTCGAGCCCGGACGCGATCGCGCCCGAGCTGGGCGAGCACGGCGCGGCCAAGGTGTATGCGGCCGACCCGGGCACATCCCTGACCGGGGTCATGGGGGGCGCGGCGCTGGCGAAGCTGATCGAGGAACACAAGCCCGACCTCATCCTGTTCGACCAGAGCTACGACGGCCGTGACGCGCTGGCCCGCCTGTCGGCGAAGCTCGACCTGCCGACGCTGACCAACGGGTCGGCGATCGAGGTCGACGGTGACAGCGTGACCGTCGCCACCGCGATCTTCGGCGGGAACACCATCGTGAAGACGACGTTCAGTGGCCCGAAGCCCTTCCTCGCCTGCTTCCGCCCGAAGTCGTTCGCGGCCGAGGCCGGCGGTGGCGGCGCGGGTGAGGTCGTCAAGGTCGAGGGCGTCGATGCAGGACGCGCCGGCGAAGCGCAGGTGACCGACCACCATGTCGAAGAGCGCGAGGGCCCGAAGCTCGAGGACGCCGAGGTGGTGGTATCGGGTGGGCGCGGGCTCGGCAGTGCCGAGAACTACGAGCCCCTGGTCGAGGAGCTGGCCAAGCTGCTCAAGGGCGCGTCGGGCGCGTCGCGCGCCATCGTCGACGCCGGCTGGGTGCCGTACGCCAAGCAAGTCGGTCAGACCGGTAAGACGGTGAAGCCGAAGGTCTACATCGCGATCGGCATCTCGGGCGCGACCCAGCACATGGTGGGCATGAAGGGCTCCGACAACATCGTCGCGATCAACAAGGACGCCGAGGCACCGATCTTCTCCATCGCCGACCTGGGGGTGGTCGGCGACGCGACCAAGGTCGTGCCCAAGCTGATCGAAGCGCTCAAGGCCAAGGGCGGATAGGCGCGGCGCCCCGACCGCCGCGGTCGTGTCACAACCGCGCTTCATCGGCTGACTCGCTCGCCTAACTCTCGAGGACCTTCTTCTTCTCGGCCTCGAACTCCGCGTCGGAGAGCGCGCCGCTCTCGCGCAGCTTCGCCAGGCGTTCGAGACGCGCCACCCGATCGGTGGGCTCGGCCGGCGCGCCGGGAGCGGCGCCGGCCTGGGCGGCGGCGAGTGCGTTCGGGTCGATGCCCAGCATCCGCAGCTTGGCCTTCTTCTCCTCGCTCAGCTGCGAGAGGTCCTGACCCGAGAGGTTGATGACGGTGGCACCGCCCGGCACCTGAGCGGAGATTCCCCCACCCTCCCCGCGCATCGTCGCCGCCAGCGCCTCGGCCGTCGTGCGGGCGGTGTCGGATGACGAAGCCACCTCGTCCCAGTGGATCTGCACGTTCTGCGGGTTGGAACGGTCCACGGTCACCGGGAGCGTCATGCCCGGGCGCGGCCACCGGTCGTTGTGGGCGAGCTGGCTGACCTGCACCGCGGTGGCGGGGATGCCCTCGGCCTGGACGACGAGCTGCATCTCGCACGACTGCCAGATGGCGTGGCCGCGGTACCCGGAGCACGAGACGACCTGAGCGGTGCCGCGCACGCCGTCCTGGATGGGAGGACTGCCGTCGCCGCCCAGGAGCTTCTTGAACAGGCCCATCGGGGCAGGGTACCGACCCGATGGCTACCCGAGTGTGTCGTCGGCGGCCCACCAGCCGTGGAAGCCGTAGGGCACGCGCTGGGGCAGGTGCACCCGCGCGACCTCCGGTCCGGTGAAGTCGGTGGCGTCGAGGATCACCAGGTCGCTGGCGTCGCGGTCAGTGTCGTGCACCAGCGACAGCACGAACCCCTCGTCCTCACCCGCGTCGAGCGACCCGGGGACGAACACGGCCTCGCCCGCCGACTGACCCGCGCCGAAGGTGCGCTCGACGGTCGTGCCCGCGTGGAGGTCATGCTTGAGCAGCCCGCCGAATTGCACCCCGCCGCCGTCGCCGAGCGAGAAGCTCGGCGCGTACCCGTAGCGGTATGATCGACCGACGAGGCGCTCGTCGACCCGCGGCAACTCCTGGGGATGGTCGTCCAGGCGTTCCTCGATGACCTTCCCGCCGTTGGATGCGTCGATCGTCCAGCGGTCGAGCGTCGGCAACGCGTCGCCGGGGCCGTACCGGTCGTCGGCGAACATCGTCTGGTGGCGCACAACGTCAACCGCGACCCGCCCGTCCTCGGTGTCGTAGGCGTTGAGCGGGTGGTAGACGTAGCAGAGCTCGACGTCGAGCCACTTCACGTCGGTATTGCCGCCGTCGCGGGGCATGACGCCGACCCGGGCGCCGTAGTCAGGCCGCCATTCGAACGGGAACGGCTGTTTGCCCACCAGCTCGAGGTCGAACACGACCGGCAGGTCGAAGAACACGACGTTGCGCTCGGTGATGGCGAAGTCGTGCACCATGGAGGGGCCCTGAATGTCGATGTCCTCGCTGCGCGTCAGCGTCCCGTCACGGTCGACGACGTGGTAGCGCAGGAACGGCGGCCCCGTGATGTCGTAGCCGAAGAACAGCATCTCGCCCGTAACCGGGTCGATCTTCGGGTGCGCGGTCATCGACGAGCGCAGCTTGCCGCCGAAGTCGTAGCGCCCGACGGTCGAGAGGTCGGGCCGCACCTCGGTGGGCAGGCACACCTCGACCAAGGCCAGGATCTTGCCGGCGTGGGCGACGACATGGGTGTTGGCGACGCTCGAGCCCCCGATGAACACGTCGTCGGGCTGCCCCGGGACCGGGTCCTCGCCCAGCGCCTCCGCTGCCCGGTCGGTGCGGACCCAGCGGTTGCGGTACGAGACCGCCTCGCCGTCGCGCAGCTCGATCGCGTGGAGCATCCCGTCGCCGGTGAACCAGTGGTACATCGCCGGGTCGGGGTCGACGATCGGGTCGGGCCCGTTGCGCAGGTAGCGCCCCGCGAGCGCGGGTGGGACCGAGCCGGTCACGGGGAGGTCGGTGGCGGTGGCCTCGTCCCGGACCGGGGCGAAGTTGCCGGCGAGGTAGGCGTTCTCGGTGGCGGTGCTCATGGTTGGGCCTGCTTTCTTTGGTCGGGGCGGCCGAGGCCGTACGTCATGGATTCGCACACGTGGTCGACGAGAGTGTCGACGTCGGGCCACGGGAACTCGGGCAGGGAGATCAGCAGCGATGTCATGCCGTGCGCGGCTGCCCACAGACCGGTGGCGACGAGGAAAGGCTCGAGCCCGGGACGAAGCAGGCCGGCGCCGATGGCGCGCTCGACCGCCTCGACGAGGTGCAGGAAGGCCAGGCTGCCGGGCATGTTCGAGAGGTCGATGGGGTCGGCAACGCCGGCCGCCTTGCCCATGAAGAGGATGCGGTACTGCTCGGGGTTGTCCAGCCCGAACTGGACGTAGGCGCGCGCCCGTCGGCGCAGCGACTCGACCGGGTCGTCGGTGGTGTTGCCGGCCCGTTCCACGACCTCGTCGAAGGCGGCGAAGCTCCGCTCGCAGACCGCCCGGATGAGCGCCTCCTTGTCGGCGTAGTGGAGGTAGATCGACGGGGGAGTAACACCCACCGCGTCGGCAATGGCGCGCATCGAGACCGCGTCGGCGTCGCGCGCCTCGATGAGCAGGCGCTCGGCGGTATCGAGGATGACCTCGCGCAGCTTCGAGCCCTCGCCGCGGCGGGCCCTGGTGCGGGGGCGGACGGCCGTCACGGCGCCCCCACGTCTTCGAGGACACGCCGGTCACTCACGCCCGACCCGAAGACCGCCGCCGCGATCAGGAACAGCGCCGTGCCGGCGAGGACGAGCTTCCGGCGGCGGACGGTGAACCGGCCGAGGCGTGAGAGCACGGGCGACCCCTGCTAAGTGAACGCCGTTAAGTGACAGGGCCAGTCTGTGCCGGCCCGGGCCGGATTGCTAGATGACGTCGGTCACCTTCCTCGGTCGGGCTCGCTCGGCGGCCGGGCCATCCTCGACCGGGCTGGCCGGCCGCCGCCCTAGCGGGACGCTCGCCGCTCCCGCGCAATTCACGGCTCGAGTCGCCGGATGGCGGGCCTTCCGGAAAGACTCGACGCGTGCCCACTGCTCCTGTGCTGCATCCCGATCTCGAGGCGCTGGCGGTGCTGCTGGGGGAATGGCAGGGCGTCGGTCGGGGCGGGTTCCCGACGATCGACGACTTCGAGTACCGGGAGGAGACCAGGTTCGGGCACTTGGGGAAGCCGTATCTCACGTACTCGCAGAGCACGTGGCGCCTACCGGCGGGGGAGGTCGTTCACGGCGAGGTGGGTTTCTGGCGTCCGCAGCCCGGCGGCCGGGTCGAACTCGTGGTGGCCCACCCGAGCGGCGTGGTCGAGGTCGGTGAAGGCACGGTGCGCGCCGGCCACATCGAGCTCGCCAGCACGACTGTCGCCGGGACCGGATCGGCCAAGGAGGTCACCGAGATCCGCCGAGTGGTCGACGTCTCGGAGGACACGCTGCGCTACCGCCTCGAGATGGCGGCAGTCGGCCAGAGCCTCGGCTTCCACCTCGAAGCCGAGTTGTACCGCACCTAGAGTCCGCGCCGGGAGGTACCGCATGGAACAGCTGGAGGGCAAGGTCGCGGTCGTCACCGGCGGCGCGAGCGGGATCGGGCGCGCCCTGGCTGAGCGGTTCGCGGCCGAGGGCATGAAGCTCGTGCTCGCCGACGTCGAGGAAGGCGCGCTCGCGGCCACGGCGAAGGAGCTGGCCGACGGCGGCGCGGACACGCGCGGGGTCGTCACCGACGTCGCCGACAGGGGCTCGGTCGACGCGCTCGCGACGCGCACGCTCGAGGAGTTCGGCGCGGTCCACGTCGTGTGCAACAACGCCGGCGTCGGTGGTCTCGGCCACCCGACCTGGGACGGCCCGCTGAGCGCGTGGGAGTGGGTCCTGGGCGTGAATCTCTGGGGCGTGATCCACGGGATTCGGGCGTTCGTGCCCGCCCTTGTCGAGCAGGACGAGGGCCATGTGGTCAACACCGCGTCGATGGCGGGGCTGGCGGCGATGCCCTTCATGGGTCCGTACACCACGACCAAGCACGCGGTGGTCGGGCTCTCCGAGGTGCTGTTCCACGAGCTCGGGGTGCGGGGGTCGGCGGTCGGGGTCTCGGTGCTGTGCCCGAACTTCCTCCGGACCAACATCTTCGACTCCGATCGCAACTGGCCCAGCCGGCTGGGCGAGTCGCCCGGGCGTCCCGACGAGCCCGGGGCGCAGTTCATCTTCGACGCCGGTCAGGCCCTGCTCGAGTCGAGCCCCAACCCGTCGATGCTCGCCGAGGCCACCGTGGACGCGATCCGCGGGCGGCGGTTCGTGGTGCTCAGCGACTCGGACGCGGCCGCGCAGGCGATGGCGACGCGTCGCGACGTCGTCGTGGATGGCGTGGCGCCGACGCTCGGTTTCGGATGAGCGAGCGGCCGCTGCGCATCGGGACACTCGGCGCGGCTCGGATCGCCCCGGCCGCCATTGTCAAGCCGGCACGCGACGTCGACGACGCCGAGCTGTTCGCGGTCGCCGCCCGCGACCCGGCCAAGGCGGCGAAGTTCGCCCGCAAGCACGGTGTTCCACGCGTCCACGACACCTACGACGCGCTGCTCGCCGACGACGAGATCGACGCGGTGTACAACCCGCTGCCGAACGGTTTGCACGGTGTGTGGACGCTGCGGGCGATCGCCGCCGGCAAGCCCGTGCTGTGCGAGAAGCCCCTCACCGCCAACGCGGCCGAGGCCGAGCAGGTAGCCGCGGCCGCCGAGGAGGCTGGCCTCGTGGTGATGGAGGCGTTCCACTACCGCTACCACCCGCTGGCGGCGCGCATGAAGGAGATCGTCGACTCGGGCGAGCTCGGCTCCGTGCGTCGCCTCGAGTCGTGGATGTGCATCCCGCTCCCGTTGTTCAAGGACATCCGTTACCGGCTCGACCTCGCCGGCGGCGCGGTGATGGACGTCGGCTGTTATGGAATCCACCAGCTGCGGGTCCTTGCCGGCGCCGAGCCCACTGTGACCGCCGCCCGCGCCCGGCTGCGGTCCCCGCAGGTGGACCGGTGGATGCAGGCCGATTTCGAGTGGGCCGACGGCCGAACCGGTCAGATGACCTGCGCGCTGTGGTCGGCCTCTCTGCTCAAGGTGGCCGTCCGGGTGACCGGCGCGGAGGGCGAGATGCGCGTGCTCAATCCGGCGCGACCCCAGTCGTTCCACCGCCTGACGGTGCGCACGAAGGCGGGGAAGCGCCGCGAGCGCGTCAAGGGCGACGCGACGTACACGTACCAGCTGCGGGCGTTCGTCGCCGCCGCCCGTGACGGCGCGCCGGTCCTGACCCCGCTGTCCGACTCGGTGGCCAACATGCGCGTCATCGACGATGTCTACCGGAAGGCGGGCCTCGAGCCGCGCTCGCCCTCCGCGGCCTGACCGCTACAGGTCGACGTCGACGACCAAGGGCGCGTGGTCGGAGGGCAGCTTGCCCTTGCGGGCGTTGCGGTCGACCAGCGCCCAGGTGACGCGGTCGGCGAGCGGTTGGGTCACGAGCACGAGGTCGATGCGCATGCCCCGGTGCTCATGGAAGTCGCCCCGCCGGTAGTCCCAGTACGTGAAGAGCCGGTCCTGGTCGTAGAGAACGCGGAACGCATCCACCAAGCCCCAGTCGCGGAGACGGGCCACCGCGTCGCGCTCGGGGCCGGTGACGTGCGTCGAGTTCTTGAACGCGGCGGGCTTCCAGACGTCGCGATCCTCGGGCGCGACGTTGAAGTCCCCGAGGATCGCGAGGGCCTCGGTGGTCTCGCTCGTCGCCGCCAGCCAGGTGCGCAGGCACTCGAGCCAGGCGAGCTTGCGGTCGTAGAACTCGGTGCCGACCTCCCGCCCGTTGGGCACGTACACGTTCACGATGCGCACGCCGCCGCACGTCGCGGCCAGCAGACGGGCGTCACCCTCGTAGGGGTCGACCATCTCGTCCGACCCCTCGAACCCCGTGGTCACCTTCTCGATCCCGCCCTTCGAGAGGATCGCCACGCCGTTCCACCGGCCCGGCCCGTGGTGCACGGAGTCGTAGCCGAGGGCGGAGAACGCGAGCTGCGGGAACGTCTCGTCCGAGAGCTTGGTCTCCTGGAGGCAGAGGACATCGGGCTGCGCGTACTCGAGCCACTCCTCGACGCGCGGGAGGCGGGCCTTGAGCGAGTTGACGTTCCAGGTCGCGAGCCGCATCGGGGAATCGAACCTACCGGACGGTCAGGCCTCGACGTACCGGGGGTTCGCAACCAGGAGCTTTGCCCGCACCGACTCGCGAACGACCGCGGTGACCTCGTCGCGGCGCTCGTCGAGCGAGCCGTCGCGGACGGCCCGGGCGAGCTCGGCGGTCAGGGCGTCGGCCTCTCCGTCGTGTCCGAGCAACTCGCACAGACGCGTCCGCTCGGCTGCCTCGAGCTCGGGTCCCAGCGTGAGCTCACGCTCCACCATCCCGAGCACGTTGACCGCGACGCGAGCATGGAACGAGACCCGACCGGGCAGCTCCTCGCGTCCGACCACGTCGCGCTCGAGGAACTCCCCGACCGCCTCCACGAGCTCGGCCGCGGTCGGGCGGGGCCGGAGGGTCATGCGATGAGCTCCAGGAGATCCCATTCGGTCTCGGGTACCCGGCGGCCGATGGCCGCCAGCTCCACCGACCGCACCATCCCGTGCAGGTGGGTGTAGGCCTGCACCTTGCAGATCACGCCCCACTTCAGGTTGCCGAACGCCTCCCAGTACCGCAGGCGTTCGAGGTCGACGTCGGCGCCGCCGGCGTTGCGGTAGCCCTCGAGGAGATCGTCGGTCTCTCCGAAACCGCCTACGCGACGGTCCGTGATGCCGAACCGCCACGACTTCACGCACAACCACCCGAGGTCCTCGACCGGATCGCCGAGGTGGGCCAGCTCCCAATCGAGCACGGCCCGGATGCCGTCCGGTCCCACCACGAAGTTCCCGTTGCGGAAATCGCCGTGGACGAGCGCGGGAGGGCCGTCGTCAGTTGCGCGATCCTCCAGCCACCGCAACCCGAGCTCGAATGCCGGATGAGGCTGGGGGAGCGCGGGGAGCGTGCCCGGGTCGAGAGCGTGGATG
>JACDBD010000285.1 GCA_013695115.1 Actinomycetota bacterium
CCTCTGGTACGCGCTCGCCGACCTCGAGGAGCGGGCCGGCAACCTCCCCCGGGCGCGGGCGCTGTTCGACAAGATCCGGTCCCACGACGCCGGCTTCGCCGACGTCGCCGAGCGCCTCGCCGCCCTGGGCCGCTCGGGGTAGATGTCACACTCCCTCGGTACGCTCGATCCACCGCTTCCCACTCCACTTTCCCCACCCGCGAGAAGACCCGCGCGAGAAAGAGTGGAGGAAGTGGCATGAGCGACGAGTCGGAACCGAACCCCGGAATGAACGTGAGCGTGCTGGCGGGACCGTGCTCGGCCCCGCCGGAGGTGCGTGAGCTCGAGTCGGGCCGGCGGCTGGCGACCCTGGCGGTCCGGGTGCCGTCGACCAACGGACGGGCGACTTCCGTGCCGGTCACGGTCTGGGAGCCGCCGGCCTGGGTCGAGACCCTGGGCGCCGGCGACCCTGTGGTCGTGGTGGGGCGGGTGCACCGGCGGTTCTTCCGCACGGCCACCGGTGCGACCGGCGCCCGGGTCGAGGTCGAGTCGGAGGTCATCGCCAAGGGCGGCGACCGCCGACGGCGCGAGGCGCTGCGGCGGCGGGCCGAGGGTGCGCTCGACGCGCTCGAGTAGCTAGGCGGCGCCGTTGTAGACGTCGATGGCCCGGCGGTACTTCTCCGCGATCTGCGCCGCGGCGTCGTCCCGGGACAGGGACCCGTCGAGGTAGCCCTCGAGCTGGTCCCACCAGATGGTGCGGCCGATGGCGAACCCGAGGTAGCCGTCGACGCCCGCGCCCTGGCGGAGCCAGTGCTCCACCTTCTCGGTGTCGGCGCCCCGGCCGAGGACGACGCAGCCGACGCCGTGGCGCCCGCCCGCCTTCGCCTGGGCCGCGATCGTCTCGCAGTCCTCCCGCCGGTCGATGCCCTCGATCTTCCAGATGTCGGGCTCGATGCCGGCGTTCTGCAGCTGCTCCATCGTGGTCCGCATCAGCCGGGGCCGGAGCTCCAGGTCGTAGCGCTCGTCGCTCCCGTCGACCGCCTCGAGCTGAGCAGGCTCGGCCGGGACGAGCAGCTCGAGGAGGAACTTGCGGTCGTGGTCGTGCAGCCAGTCCGACAGGCGCTTGAGCCCGTCGACGGAGCGGCGGTTGAGCTCGGCGTCGCCTTCGGGGTTGTAGCGCAGGAGGATCTTGGCGAACGACGGGTCGAACTCTTCGATGTGCTTGCCGAACTCGTCGCCGTATTCGAAGTCGAAGTAGTCCAGCCCGCTCTTCTCGACCGGCATGGCCGCGATCCATCCGTTGGCACGCGCCTTGCGGGCGACGTCGGCGCCGAACTGCTCGTCGACCAGGATGCCGGCGGCGTCGGCGGGAGCGCCCTCCGACAGGGCGCGGGTGAATCCGTCGAAGATCACCGACTTGGCGTCGACGATCTTGGCCGTCTCCTCGGCCGACGGCTCGCCGGCGATGCCGAACATCTTCTTCTGGAACGACCCCCGGTGGTCGAACGCGAGGATGAACAGCTTCTTGTCGTAGCCGAGCGTCATGGCGCTGCCTCTTCCGATGGGCGATCCGGCCGTTCGAGCACGATCCGGCCGTTCGAGCATAGGCGGGCACCCGTCGGCTGGCCCCGCCCCAGTCGGAGGGAACGACAAGCCGAAACTATGATCGGAGACCGCGCCGATCAACGATGCCCGGCGCCGGAAGTCTGAGGTCGCGTGACTGCAGAGGCCCCTTCGACGAGACGCCCGGAGACCCTTGACCGGGTGGTGATCCGCTTCGCCGGCGACTCCGGCGACGGGATGCAGCTGGTGGGGGACCGGATCACCGATGTCAGCGCCGTGTTCGGCAACGACCTCGCCACGCTCCCCGACTTCCCGGCCGAGATCCGGGCCCCGGCGGGCACGATCGCCGGCGTCTCGTCGTTCCAGGTGCACTTCGCCGACTTCGACATCCTCACGCCCGGCGACGTCCCCAACCTCCTCGTGGCCATGAACCCGGCGGCGCTCAAGGCGAACCTCGGCGACGTTCCCGCGGGGGCGTCGATCATCGCCAACATCGACTCGTTCGAGGACCGCAACCTCGAGAAGGCGGGATACGCGGCCAACCCGCTCGACGACGGCACGCTCGAGGAGTTCCGGGTCTATCCGGTGCCGATGACCTCCCTCACGCTCGAGTCCACCAAGGAGGTCGGGGCCAAGCCCCGCGACGCCGAGCGCTCGAAGAACTTCTTCGCCCTCGGGCTCATCTCGTGGATGTACACGCGCCCCGTCGATCCCACTCTGGAGTGGATCGAGAAGCGCTTCGAGTCGAAGGCGATGGTGCGCGACGCCAACCTCGCCGCGTTCAAAGCCGGCTATCACTTCGGCGAGACCGCCGAGCTGTTCGACCACCCGTTCGAGATCAACCCCGCCCAGCTCGCGCCGGGCAAGTACCGCAACATCACCGGCAACCTCGCGCTCGCCTACGGGTTGATCGCGGCGTCGCAGCAGTCGAAGCTCCCGATCGTCTACGCGTCGTACCCGATCACCCCGGCGTCCGACATCCTCCACGAGCTCTCGAAGCACAAGAACTTCGGGGTGCGTACGGCCCAGGCCGAGGACGAGATCGGTGCCATCGGGATGGCCGTCGGCGCGGCCTTCGCCGGCCAGCTCGGGGTGACCGCCACCGCCGGGCCCGGTCTCGACCTGAAGTCGGAGACGCTCGGCCTGGCGGTGAGCCTCGAGCTGCCGCTCGTGCTGATCGACGTTCAGCGGGGGGGTCCGTCCACCGGTCTTCCCACCAAGACCGAGCAGTCCGACCTCCTCCTGGCGGTGTACGGCCGCCACGGCGAGGCGCCGTTGCCGGTGATCGCGGCCTCCTCGTCCAGCGGCTGCTTCGACGCCGCGTTCGAAGCCGTGCGGATCGCGGTGAAGTACCGGACGCCGGTGATCCTCCTCTCCGACGGGTACCTCGCCAACAGCGCCGAGCCCTGGCGGCTGCCGGATGCGGACGCGCTCGCCGACATCTCGACCCCGTTCGCGACCGAGCCCAACCACGACGGCGAGTACTGGCCCTACCTGCGCGATCCCGAGACGCTGGCGCGGCCGTGGGCGATTCCCGGGACCCCCGGGCTCATGCACCGCATCGGCGGGCTCGAGAAGGCCGACGGCACCGGCAACGTCGACTACGAGCCGGCCAACCACGACTTCATGGTGCGCATCCGCGCCGCGAAGATCGCCGGCATCGCCAATGACATCCCGCCGGTCGAGGTGGATGACGTCGACGGCGGCGCGTCGCTGCTCGTGCTCGGCTGGGGGAGCACGTGGGGGCACATCAAGGCCGCGTTGCGGCGGGTGCGCGAGAACGGCAAGCAGGTCGCGCACGCCCACCTCGTCCACCTCAACCCGTTCCCCGCCAACCTCGGTGAGGTGCTGGGGCGCTACGAGCAGGTGCTGATTCCCGAGATGAACCTCGGCCAGCTCGCCCGGTTGGTGCGAGCCGAGTTCCTGGTCGACGTGGAGAGCCTGACGCAGGTCAAGGGCATCCCGTTCAAAGCGTCCGAGATCGAAGCCAAGATCCTGGAGATGATCGACTGATGACCCCCGACGACACCGGCGCCGCCACCCTCAGCCGCAAGGACTTCCAGTCCGACCAGGAAGTGCGGTGGTGCCCCGGGTGCGGCGACTACTCGGTGCTCACCGCGGTCCAGCTGCTCATGCCCGAGCTCGACGTGAAGCCCGAGGAGCTCGTCTTCGTTTCCGGCATCGGCTGCTCGAGTCGCTTCCCCTACTACATGAACACGTACGGCCTGCACAGCATCCATGGCCGCGCGCCGGCGATCGCGCCCGGCGTCGCGCTCGCCCGACCCGATCTCAGCGTGTGGGTCATCACCGGCGACGGCGACGGCCTCTCGAT
>JACDBD010000286.1 GCA_013695115.1 Actinomycetota bacterium
TTGCGCGACTTGGGCGTCACGGTCCTGTCGGTGACGCCGGCACGGTCGGTGCGCGCGCCCGGAGAGATCGCACCGTTCCTCGCCTCGGTCCGCGCCGCGCTGGCCGACATCTGATCCGCCGACCTGCCCCTACTTTCCCGCTCTCGGCCCTGCGGGCCGGGCCGCTCGGGCCCCAGCTCGCTGCGGCGCAGGGTACCTGCGCCGCGGTCGCTCGTCTCTAGGATCGGCGTCCGTGCCTTCCCCCCGCCGCGTGGTCGCGCTCGTCGTCGTGCTGGCCCTCGGTCTCACCGCCGTCGCGTGCACGGACGACCCCCTGGAGGCCAAGGACCGGAAGAAGCGCGAGCGCGAACCGACCTCCACCACAAAGGAGGCGAAGGCCGACACCACCCTCGACTGGCGGGAGTGCGAGGGCGGCGAGTGCGCCACGCTCACCGTCCCACTCGACTACGACGAGCCGGATGAGGAGACGATCGAGGTCGCGTTGATCCGGATACCGGCCACCGATCCCGACGAGAAGATCGGCTCGCTCCTGGTCAACCCGGGTGGGCCGGGTGCCTCGGGCGTCGACTTCGTGGCCGACAACGGCTTCTTCTTCCCCGACGAGCTCCGGGAGCGGTTCGACATCGTCGGGTTCGACCCCCGGGGGACGGGAGCCACCGAGCCGATCGAGTGCGTGCGCAGCCTCGACGAGGTGCTCGGCTTCGACTACTCGCCCGACTCGGAGGACGAGCGTCAAACTCTCGAGGCCGGCGTCGGGGAGTTCACCCAGCAGTGCGAGACGGCTCATGGCGACCTGCTCGACCACATCTCGAGCCAGGACACCGTGCGCGACATTGACCGCATCCGTGAGGCGGTCGGTGACGAGAAGCTGACGTACGTCGGCTTCTCGTACGGCACCTACCTCGGATCGGTCTACGCCGACTTCTTCCCCGACAAGGTGCGCTCGCTCGCACTCGATGGCGCGGTGGATCCTGCGCTTACGTCGCTCGAGGTCAACCTCGAGCAAGCGGCCGGCTTCGAGCGGTCGCTTACCGCTTTCCTCGAGAACTGCGCGGGCGACAGGGGCTGTGCCTTCTACAACGGGGGTGATCCGCAGGGCGCCTACGACGCGCTCGTGGCCGCGATCGACGCCCAGCCGCTCGAGGCCGACGGCCGCCGACTGGGTCCCAACGAGTTCGACCTCGGCGTCGCCCAGTCCCTGTACTCGGGCGAGTTCGGGTGGGACAGCCTCGCCCAGGCGCTTGCCGCCGCCGCCGACGGAGACGCGGGTGAGTTGCTGATCCTTGCCGACGAGTACACCGGTCGGCGCGACGACGGGAGCTACGACGGGCTGCTCGAGCCGTTCTGGGCCATCGGCTGCACCGACGGCGAGCCGATCGGCGAACCCGGCGACTACCCCGCGCTCGAGGAGCAGTTCCGGGCGGCCGCGCCCCGCTTCGGGATCACGTTCCTCTACTCCGCGCTGGTGTGCTCACTCTGGCCTGCCGATCCGGTCGAGAGCCCGAACCCGCTCGACGCGCCCGGCGCCCCGCCCATCCTCGTGGTCGGCACGCTCGGCGATCCGGCGACGCCGTACCAATGGGCCGAGTCGTTGGCCGAGGTCCTCGACTCCGGCCTGCTGCTCACCGCCGAGGGCGAGCAGCACACGGCCTACCTCACCAACCAGTGCGTGACCGACGCGGTGAACGCGTATCTGATCGAGCTCGAGGTCCCGGCCGAGGGCACCCGCTGCGAGGAGGGCTTCGCCTTCTGAGCCCGGCCGGGGAGGTCCGGATAGCATCTGACGACCCGTCAGATTCGCTCCGGAGGCCGCGCGTGGTCGGCGAGTTGCCCAGGATCGTCAGCGTCGATGACCACGTCGTCGAGCCGCCGCACGTGTGGGAGACCTGGCTGCCCGAGAAGCTCCGGGCGCGCGGGCCGCGGGTCGAGCGGCGCGGCATCGGGGAGATGCGCCACGTCGGCGGAGGCACGTACGAGCAGAGCTTCGACGACAACGGCGCACCCGCCGACTGTTGGGTCTACGAGGACCTCGTCTACATCCACAAGCGTCACGTCGCCGCGGTCGGGTTCGATCGCGACCAGATGACGATGTCACCGATGACCTACGACGAGATGCGCCCGGGCTGCTACGAGCCCAAGGCGCGCATCGAGGACATGGAGATGAACTGGGTCGAGGCCTCGCTGGCGTTCCCGACCTTCCCCCGGTTCTGCGGTCAGACGTTCCTCGAGGCCAAGGACCGCGAGCTCGCGATGGCGTGCGTGCTCGCCTACAACGACTGGATGGTGGAGGAGTGGTGCGGTGACAGCGGCGGCGCGCTCGTTCCACTGTGCCTCATCCCGCTCTGGGACGTCGACGCCGCCGCCGCCGAGATCCGCCGCAACGCCGGGCGCGGGGTGCGCGCGGTGTGCTTCAGCGAGATTCCGCCCCACCTCGGCCTGCCCAGCATCCACTCGGGCGAGTGGGACCCGTTCTTTGCCGCCTGCGCCGAGACCGGGACGGTCGTGTGCATGCACATCGGGTCGTCGTCGAAGATGCCGGCGACGTCGGCCGACGCGCCCCCGGCGGTGGCGGTCACGCTCTCCTTCGGGAACGCCATGAGCAGCCTGTCCGACTTCCTGTTCTCGGGAGTGCTGGTGCGCTTCCCGACGCTCAAACTCGCGTACTCGGAGGGGCAGATCGGTTGGATCCCCTACATCCTCGAGCGGGCCGACGACGTGTGGCGCGAGCACCGGGCGTGGGGCGGGGTGCGCGACATCGTGCCCGAGCCGCCGTCGACGTACTACTACCGCCAGGTGTTCGGCTGCTTCTTCCGCGACCGGCACGGCATCGACTCACTCGACGTGGTGGGCGTCGACAACACCACGTTCGAGACCGACTATCCGCACACCGACTCGACGTGGCCCCATACGAAGCAGGTGGCCGAGGAGCTGATGGGCGACCTGCCCGACGACGTCGTCTACAAGCTCGTGCGGGGCAACGCCATCCGCATGCTCGAGTTGTCGCTCGACTGAGATGGATCTGAAGTACTCCGAGTCGGACGAGGCGTTCCGGTCCGAGCTGCGGGCGTGGCTGGCACGGGCACTGCCGGAGCTGCCGGCGCACCCCGGGCGGGAAGACTGGAAGGCCCGGCGACGGTTCGATACCGACTGGCAGCGGCGGCTGTTCGACGCCGGGTACGCGGGACTGTCGTGGCCGAGAGAGTATGGCGGGCGCGACGCGTCGCCGTCGGAGCAGCTGGTATTCCTGGAAGAGACCACTGCGGCGCGCGCGCCCAACGTCGGCGTGAACTTCGTGGGGCTGCTGCATGCGGGCCCGACGCTGATGACGGAGGGGACCGACGAGCAGAAGGCGCGCCACCTCCCCGCCATCCTGCGGGGCGACGAGGTGTGGTGCCAGGGATTCTCGGAGCCCGCCGCCGGCTCCGATCTCGCCGCGCTACGGACGCGCGCAGTGCGCGATGGCGACGACTACGTCGTGACCGGCCAGAAGATCTGGTGTTCGTTCGGCCAGGTCGGCGACTTCGGCGAGCTGCTCGTGCGGACCGACCCCGACGCCCCCAAGCACCGCGGCATCAGCTGGCTGATCCTGCCCATGGACCTGCCCGGCATCGAGGTGCGGCCGATCGAGACCGTGCTGGGGTCGTCGGAGTTCAGCGAGGTGTTCCTCGACGAGGTGCGGGTCCCGGTCGCGAACCGAGTGGGGGCAGAGAACGACGGCTGGCGCGTCACCCAGGTGACGTTCTCGTTCGAGCGCGGCACCGCCTTCGTCAGCGAGATGGTCGAGGCCCGCCGGCTGCTCGACGACCTGGCCGCGCTGACCGCGGACCAGGTCGACCGGCGCGAGCTCGGTCACATCGCCGCCGAGCTCGACGCGCTGTGGGCGCTGACCAAGCGCAACGTCTCGCAGGCTGCCCGCACCGGCTCGCCCGGCGACGGCGCCCTGATGATCAAGCTCGCCTACTCCGAGACCCGGGCGCGCCTGGGCGAGCTCTCGTTGCGGGTGCTGGGGCGGGCCGGTCTCGACCTCGACGCCCCTGAAGTCGGGGAGATGGTGGAGGAGCGGTTGCGCACGCTCTCGCTCACGATCGCCGCCGGCACGTCGCAGATCCAGCGAAACATCATCAGTGAGCGCCTGCTCGGCCTCCCGCGCGAGCCGATGATGACGCTGTGAATTTCGACCTGACCGCAGACCAGGAGGCGCTGCGCGACGGGATCCGGAGCCGCTGCGTGAGTCGGTTCCCGATGAAGCGGGTACGCGACGGCTTCGACCGGTCGGTGTGGGACGAGCTGGGCGAAGCCGGGGTGTTCTCGTTGCGAGCCGACGGCTTCGGACTCGCCGACGCCGCCATCGCGTTCGAGGAGCTGGGGCGGGCGCTGGTCCCGGGACCGCTCGTGTGGGGTCACCTCGCCGCCGGGCGAGCCGGTGGCATCACCGGCGGGATCGACGTCGTCGCCGACGGACCGGTGATCGTCGAGCACCTCGACGCGATCGACGCGCTGGCGGTCATCGATGCCGAGGGAGTGCGGTTGGTGCCGGCGGCCGTGATCGCCGGCGCGGAGCCGGCGGCGCGGCCCCTCGACCCGCTCACTCCCGTGCATCGCGTAGGACGCCTGCCGGACGGCGACCGCATCGGTGGGATCGACCTCCTCACGCAGTGGCGGCTGGAGGGCGCGGTGCTGATCGGCGCCTTCCTGGTCGGAATCGCGCGGGCCTGCACGGACCTGTCGGTTGCGTACGCGCAGGAACGCCGCCAGTTCGACCGTCCCATCGGGTCGTTCCAGGCGGTCAAGCACATCCTCGCCGACATGGCCGTCCGTACCGAGGTCGCGCGCGCGTCGGTGCACGCAGCCGCGTGCACGGTCGACGATCCGCAAATGGAAGTGACGCGGGCGGTGTCGGGCGCCAAGCTCCTGGCCGGCGACGCTGCCGTCACCAACGGCCTGGCTGCCACCCAGGTGCACGGGGGGATGGGCTTCACCTGGGAGGTCGACGTCCACCTGTACCTCAAGCGGGCGTGGCTGCTCGGCACGGCATTCGGGACGTCGGGTGCGCACGCCGACACCGTCGCCGACTGTCTGCCGGCCAAAGGCGACACGCCGTGAGCGAGTCCGATTGGGAGCGGCTCCTCAAGGACCTCGAGGCGCGTCGGGGCGCGGCCGAGACGATGGGCGGCGCCGAGCGGCTCGAGCGCCAGCGCACCGGCGGTCGCCTCGACGCCCGCGCCCGCATCGAGGAGCTGCTCGACCCGGGCACGTTCGTAGCGCTGGGCGCGCTGGTCGGTTCGCTGCAGCGGGGGGCGACCCCACCGGCGCCGGCCGACGGCCTCGTCGCCGGCCACGGCACGATCGAGGGCCGACCCGTGCTCGTGGGCGCGGAGGATTTCACCGTGATGGGCGGGTCGATCGGGCTCGGCAATGCGTCGAAGCGCCACCGGCTCGCCCAACTGGCGGAGCAGGAGCGCGCCCCGCTGGTGATGCTGCTCGACGGCGCGGGGGAGCGGGCCCAGAACGCGTTCGAGCGGCGGGGACGCGGGCCGAACGATCTCCAGGCACTGGCGGCCCTGTCGGGACTGGTGCCCACGGTTGCGGTGGTCATGGGCCCCTCCGCCGGGCACGGCGCCCTCACCGCGCCGCTCATGGACTTCGTCGTCATGGTCGAGGGCGCCGCCGTCTTCTCGGCGGGGCCACCTCTGGTCAAGGCGGCCACCGGCGAGGACGTGACGAAGGAGGAGCTGGGCGGGACCGCGGTGCACACCGCCACCAGCGGCGTCGCCCACAACGCC
>JACDBD010000287.1 GCA_013695115.1 Actinomycetota bacterium
TCGGGGCGTTCGACGCCGTCCTCGTAGGTGTCGCGCTCAACCACGGGGCGGAGGCGCTCGTTTCGGCCGACCGGACGTTCTCCACGATCGCCGAACTTCGCCACCTCACGCCCGATGAGCTCCAGGCGATGCTCGCCTAACCTGCCGCCCATGGGACACCTTGATGGCAAGGTCGCGCTCATCACCGGGGCGGCGTCGGGGATCGGCAAGGCGAGCGCCGAGCTCTTCGCGCGCGAGGGTGCGCGCATCTGCGTGGTGGACCTGACTGACGACGAGGGCCACCGGGTCGCCGAGTCCCTGAACGGTCTGTTCGTGCAGGCCGACATGGGCGAGTCCGAGGACGTCGACAACGCGTTCGAGACGTGCGCGCGCGAGCTCGGGAGCGTCGACATCGCGTTCCTCAACGCCGGGATCGCGATCGGCCACGGTGAGCTCGACACGCTGCCCGACGACGTCTACGAGCGCATCATGCGGGTCAACGTCGACGGCGTCGTGTACGGCGCGCGCGCCGCCATTCGCACGATGGAGCGCGGTGGCGGGGGCGCCATCGTCGCGACGTCGTCGCTGGCGGGGCTCATCCCCTTCCCACCCGACCCGGTCTACGCCATGACCAAGCACGCGGTGGTCGGGCTGATCCGCAGCATCGCCCCGACGGTCGCGGCCAAGGGCATCACCGCCAACACCGTGAACCCGGGGATCACCGATACCAACATCCTCAGCGCCGACGCCAAGAAGATGCTCGGTGAAGCCGGCTTCCCGATCATGCCCGCGACCCAGATCGCCGAGGCGGTGCTGACGATCGTGACGACCGGGCGCACCGGCGAGTGCTGGGTGTGCCAGCCGGGACGCGACCCGGTGCCCTACGAGTTCCGTCAGGTCCCCGGCCCCCGCACCGAGGGCGACCAGGGGAAGGTTCCGCCCGGGGTGCGCGAGGGGAGCTTCCCGGCCTGACCCGCGGGTTCGATTCCCGCCCACGTCCGGAAGGGAACAACCCAGCGGTGCGCGCTCCAAGGGATCGTTAGGCTGGAAAGATGGCGTTCGAGCGAATCTCGGTCGATTCCAAGATCATGGGCGGCGTTCCGTGCATCCGCGGTACTCGCATCCCCGTGTCCTCGATCCTCGGGTACATGGCCGCCGGCATGACCAACGACGAGATCCTGAGCGACTTCCCGCAGCTCTACCCTGAGGACCTCCAGGACGCACTGCGCTTCGCCGCGGCCGCGGTCAGCGAGCGCGAGCTGCCCTACCGCGAGAGTGCGTGAGGTTCCTGGTCGACGAGAACCTCCCCGGACGGTTCGTTGACTTCATGAGAGCCGCCGGCCACGAGGCCAGCCACGTCGCCGAACACGACCTGCTGGCGAGACCAGACGAGGAAGTCATGGCGTTCGCGCGCCGAGAGGGATCCGTCGTCGTCTCCTACGATTGCCGACCTCGCCACCATCGCCGTGCTCGGCGGCGATGCTCTCCCGAGCATCGTGCTTTTCCGTGATCAGCGTCGCCGACCTGAGGAGCTCGCTCAGCTGCTTCTCGACAACCTCGGCGAGATCGAATGGTCGCTCTCGGATGGCGCGATTGCGGTATTCGATCCAGCCCGCGTCCGCGTACGAAGTCTCCCGATCGAGCCCGACTGACTGAGGCGTCCCGAGCAGCTTCCTGGCGTCGGTCGCTTACCGGATCCTGGCGGCCCGGGCGTCTCGGACCGGAGAACGATGAACCGGCCCGCCGGGCCACCTTCTATCCTTCTTCGCGATGACCCCTGATGACGGCGGATCCGAGCGCGAGCGCGTGCAACCCGAGGTCATGCCCGTCCCCGGCCCCCAAATGGGCGAGGGGCCGGCGGCCAAGGAGCAGGTCACCCACCCGACCAAGCTCATCCGCATCGCCTCCATGGTCCGGTCGATGCTCGAGGAGGTGCGGCGCGCCCCCCTCGACGACGCCGGGCGCAAGGCGCTGCGCGAGATCCACGAGAAGTCGATCCACGAGCTCGAAGACGTAATCTCGCCCGAGCTGCGCGACGAGCTCGCCGAGGTCGCGCTGCCGTTCTCGTCGGCGACGCCGAGCGAGTCGGAGCTCCGCCTGGCCCAGGCCCAGCTGGTGGGGTGGCTGGAGGGCCTGTTCCACGGGATCCAGGCGACGCTCTTCACCCAGCAGGCCACGGCCCAGGCCCAGCTGGAGGAGATGCGGCGCAAGCTCCCGCCGGGCGCGCCCCGCCCCCCCGGTGCCGACACCGGCGACGGCCAGATCGGCCCCCCGAGCGGATACCTCTAACCGACGCATGCGGCACAACCCACGAACCGCCAACGGATTTGGCGTCCGAGCGAGCGCCCGCGGGCCGGGTATCCCGGCC
>JACDBD010000347.1 GCA_013695115.1 Actinomycetota bacterium
TGCAGATGCGCCAGGCTCAATCGCCGAAGGCGGCGTCGAACGTGGTCCACATGGTCGGGAACAGATGGAACGCCAAGCCGAGAGCGACGAGGCCGACCGCGCCACCGGTCCGCCGACCCATGGTTCCACCGGCGAACGCAGCCAGCACGTAGAGCACCACGGCGACCAGATAGAAGATCGCAGTGATCTCATCATTGGGCCCGAATAGAGCTGCGAGCATTTATCCCTCCCTCGCTAGTGCCGGCGATACCGGCACTGCCATTCTGCATCTACCCGGGCGCGAGCGCGTGGCAAACGGAGATGGCCGGTGGAGGTCGGGTTGGGTTTCGCCGGGAGCGGGGCTCTCATTCTCGAAATCGCCGCGTTCTTGATCGGGCGCGCCCGGCGCTTCCGGCAGACGGCGACCGTGCCCGGGACCGTCGTCGCGCAGGCGAGTCGACGACGGGCGAGGGCAGCCACCGCTATGCCCCCGTCGTGCGGTTTGCGACCGCCGAGGGTCGAACCGTCCGGTTCACGATCGGCTGAGGACCAACCCGCCCTCCCACGCGGTCGGAGACAAGGTCATGGTGCGCCACGACCCTGCCGATCCCGACGGAGCCCGCATCGCCGGCAGCGACTGGTTCCTGCCCGGCCTGTTCGCCTTCATCGGCGGGGCGTTCCTGCTCGCCGGTGTGGTCGTCGTGCTCGTCGCCGCTCTCTGGTAGCCGCGAGACTCGCGGCCTCGAGCCCTGAAAGGAGGGAAGCGATGAGCGGCGGGCAGATCGCGGGATTGGTCTTTGCCGGGCTGGGCGCGTTGCTGTTCTCGATCGGCGCGTTCTGGTTCATGCGCGTTCGCCGCTTTCTCGTGACCGCCGTCGACGTCGAGGGAACGGTGCTCGGACATCAGTCGAGGAGATCGCGGTCGACGAGTGGCGGGAGCGCGACCAGCTACTACCCCGTCGTGCAGTTCGCGACCGCCGAGGGACGATCGGTCCAGTTCACCGACCAGGTCGGGGGGAGCCCGCCCTCCCACGACGTTGGAGAGACGGTGCCGGTGAAGTACGACCCCGGTGACCCGGAACATGCCCGCATCGCGACCGGGTTCCGCCTGTGGTTCGGCCCCGGCCTGATCGGGCTCCTAGGCGTGGGCTCCCTCGTCCCGGGTGTCATCGTGCTCGTCGCTGCTTCCTAGCGCCGCCGTCAGGGAGCGACGTCACCGTCGACGACCTGCCGCGCGACCTCGTGCACCTTGACCCGGTTGCTCATCGCCCGCTGCTGGAGGAAGCGCCACGCCTCCTGCTCTCCGAGCCCGTGCTCGTCCATCAGCCGGCCCTTGGCGCGGTCGATGACCTTGCGCGCCTCGAGGCGTTCGGCGAGGTCGCCCGCGTCACGCTCGAGCGCGGTGAGCTCGGCGTGGCGGCTCAACGCCACCTCGATCGCAGGAATGAGGTCGCTCTTCTGGAACGGCTTGACGAGGTAGGCGTAGGCGCCGGCCTCGGTGGCCTGCTCGATCAGGTCGCGTTGCGAGAAGGCGGTGAGGATGACCACCGCGGCGAGGCGCTCGCCCGAGATGTGACGGGCGGCGGAGAGGCCGTCGGTGCCCGGCATCTTGATGTCGAGGATGACGAGATCGGGCTGGAGCTGGCGCACGAGGTCGATGGCCTCGTCGCCGCGCCCGGTCTCGCCCACGACCTCGTAGCCCTCCTCCTCCAGGAGCTCCTTGAGGTCGAGGCGGATGATCGCCTCGTCCTCGGCGATCACGACGCGGGTCGGGTCGGGCACGGGCGCCGGCTCCGATCGCTTCAGTGAGCGGAGAGGTCGGCCGACATGCGGTCGAGCAGCGCATCCTGCTCGCGTACGAGGTCGGCGACCGACCGGGTGAGCGCGTCGCGGTGGCGGGTGAGCGCATCGGCGTGGCGACGGGCGTCCCTCGCCTCGACGTCGCCCAGGGGCGTCTCGGCCACCAGCGCGCGCAGGCGGGCGTCGTCGGCCTCGTCCTCGAGAAAGGCCAGCTGCTCGTCGGTGACGGCGAGCTCGGCCCGGAGCCGCTTGAGCCGCTCGCTGACGTCGACGAGCCGCCGCTGCAGGATCGACTGGGGCATGGGACGAACAGTCTACGGGCCATGGGCCTACGGATCCGGGGGATACCGTTGCTTCCGATGAGTACTCCGCACGCCATCTTCACTCCCGAGCACGAGGAGTTGCGGTCGGCGGTCCGCCGCTTCGTCGAGAAGGAGCTCGCCCCCAACGTCGACGAGTGGGAAGAGGCGGGGTACTTCCCCGACTGGGTCTTCGAGCGCTGCGGGGAGCTGGGCTTCCTCGGGCTCCATTACCCCGAGCGCTGGGGCGGCGCCGGCGGCGACCTCGCCGCCGAGATCGTGTTCGTCGAGGAGCTGGCGCGCTGCGGCGCCGCCGCCATCGCGATGGCGGTGTCGGTGCAGACCGACATGGCGACGCCGGCGCTGGCCGAGTTCGGCACCGACGACCAGCTCGAGCGCTACCTGAGACCGGCGATCGCGGGTAAGAAGATCGCCGCGATCGCGATCACCGAGCCCGACGCGGGCTCGGACGTCGCCGCGATCACCACCCGTGCGGTTCGTGACGGCGACACCTGGGTGGTCAACGGGCGCAAGATGTTCATCACCAACGGATCCCGCGCCCACTTCCTCACCTGCGTGGTGCAGACCGAGCCGGGGTCCGGCCACGGCGGCATCTCGCTCTTCATCGTCGACACCGACCTGCCCGGGGTCTCGGTGTCGCGCAAGCTCGAGAAGCTCGGCATGCGCTCGAGCGACACCGCCGAGATCGCCCTCGACGACGTGCCTGTGCCGCACGCGAACCTGATCGGCCTCGAGCCCGGCCAGGGCTTCGCCCAGCTCATGTGGCAGCTCCAGTACGAACGGATGGCCGGCGCCGCCGCCAGCGTCGGTCACGCCCAGCGGGTGCTCGAGGACACCATTGCGTTCTCGCGTGAGCGGACGACGTTCGGCAAGCCGATCGCCGAGCACCAGGTGATCGCGCACATGCTCGCCGATGCCGCCACCGAGCTCGAGGCCGGCCGCGCCCTCGTCTACAGCACCGTCTGGCGGATCCTCCAGGGCGAGTACCCCGTCGCGGAGATCTCGATGGCGAAGAAGTACTGCGCCCAGATGCAAAACCGCCTCGTCGACACCTGCCTCCAGGTCCACGGCGGCGCCGGGTACATGGACGAGTACCCGGTGAGCCGGGCGTTCCGGGACGCCCGCCTCCAGCGGATCGGCGCCGGGACCGACCAGATCATGA
>JACDBD010000350.1 GCA_013695115.1 Actinomycetota bacterium
GAGCAGCGCGGTCCGGCCGTGGAACAGGTTGTCGCTCAGCGGCCCGCCCGCGGCCAGCGCGGCGACGATCAACACCACGGTCAGGACGCCGCCGAGGAGCGCGGCCCGCTTGATCAACGGGCCCCCACCGACGCCCCGCGCCCGTCGGTCGGCGAGGGCGCGGCCCACCTCCTGCTCGAGGGGGAGGAACATCCCAGGGGCGACCACGAACACGAGCACCCAGAGGCCGTTCAGCGCGGTGTAGTCACCCTTCGACAATGCCCGGAACGACACGATCTGGAACGCGTAGGCCGTGATCCCGGCGACGAGCAGACCCGCTCCGACCGCAAAGGTCCCTTCCGGGACGGCGTTGCGGGCGGTCTCGAGCGACCGTTGTGCGCGCTGTGACATGGGTGCGATCGAGTCCTGGTCCGGGGTTCGACCGGGCGCTCGACGCGACAGGAGCAGGCCTGATCGAAGCCCTGAGCATAACGGGAACCCTTCTCCGCCCTCGACCTCGAGCCGCCGGCGAAGCCGAGCATGGAAGGATGCCCGCGTGAGCACCCGGACGCTCCTCGTCCTCGCCGCCGCCACGGGTGTCGCCATCCTGGCGGCCGCGGCGGTCCAGATCATGTTGGCGGGGTGACCCGCCGATAGCTTCCGGTAGCTGGAAGAATGGGCCTCGGATCGAGAAGCCGGATCGAGAAGGGGGGTGACCGAACTGGCCGAGCACTTCGACGTCGTAATCCTCGGGGGTGGGCCGGGCGGCTACGCGGCCGCGCTCTACGGCGCCGCCGCCGGCCTGCGCATGGCGATGGTCGAGGAGCAGCGGGTCGGCGGCACGTGCCTCCACCGCGGCTGCATCCCGGCCAAGGAGCTGCTCCAGACGGCCGAGGTGCTGCGCACGGTCGCCAACGCCAAGGAGTTCGGCGTCGAGACGGGCCAGCCCGCGCTCGACCTCGGGACGAGCCAGACCCGCAAGCAGCAGGTCGTCGACCGACTGACCAAGGGGCTCGAAGGGCTGTTGAAGGGGCGGCAGGTCACGGTCGTGCCCGGCACCGGTCAGGTCACCGACGCCGCCGGCGGACAGATCTCGGTCTCCGACGGCACCGAGCTCACCGGGGACGCGTTGATCCTCGCCACCGGCTCGCTTCCGCGAGCCTTGCCCGGCCTCGACTTCGACGGCGAGCGCATCCTGTCGTCCGACCACGTGCTCACGCTCACCGAAGTGCCGCCGCGCGTCGTCATCATCGGTGGCGGCGCCATCGGCTGCGAGTTCGCGTCGCTGCTCGGTGACGTCGGCAGCGACGTCACCGTCCTCGAGGCGCTCCCGAACATCCTGCCCGGAGTCGACCCCGAGGCCGCTGAGGTCGTCGTGCGGGCGTTCGCGAAGCGCGACATCCGCGTGCACACCGACGTCAAGGTCACCGGCATCGAGGGCGCGTACGAGCTCGCGGTGACGTTCGAGACACCCGAGGGCGCCCAGCAGGTGGTGGCCGACAAGGTCGTCGTGAGCATCGGGCGCCAGCCCCGCTCGGAGGGTGTCGGGCTCGAGGGCTCGGGCATCGAGGTCGACGACCGAGGCTTCGTCCGGGTCGACGACTACCTGCGGACGTCGGTCGCGGGTGTGTACGCGGTCGGTGACGTGGTCGACACGCCCCAGCTCGCGCACGTCGGCTTCGCCGAAGCCATCGTCGCGATCAAGGCGATCCTCGGGGAGCCGGTCGACCCGATCGACTACGAAAAGGTTCCCTGGGGCATCTACTGCCACCCCGAGGTCGCCTTCGCCGGCCTCACCGAGCAGCAGGCACGCGATCGGGGCCACGACGTCGTCACGTCGGTGCACCGCTTCGCCGGCAACGGGCGGGCGTTGATCATCGGCGAGCCCGACGGGCTGGTGAAGATCGTGTCCGAGCGTGACGGCCCCCTGCTCGGTGTCCACATCGCGGGCCCGTGGGCGACCGAGCTCATCGCCGAGGGCTACCTTGCCGTGAACTGGGAGGCCACCGCCGCCGACCTCGGTACCCTCATCCACCCGCATCCCACCCTGAGCGAGCTGTTCGGTGAGTCGGCGCTCGCGCTCACGGGCCGCGGCCTGCACGGGTAGGAGGACCGCGTGGACATCACGATGCCGCAGCTGGGCGAGACCGTCACCGAGGGCACGATCACCCGCTGGCTGAAGCAGGTCGGCGAGCGCGTCGAGACCGACGAGCCGCTGTTCGAGGTGTCCACCGACAAGGTCGACTCCGAAGTCCCGGCGCCCAGCTCCGGGGTCGTCTCCGAGATCCTGGTGCAGGAGGGCGAGACCGCCGCGGTCGGGACCCGCCTGGCGGTGTTGTCCGACTCCGACGCTCCCGCCACCGGCGCACCCGCCACCGGCGCGCCCGCCGAGGCCGCTCCGGCCGCGCCCGAGTCCCCGC
>JACDBD010000395.1 GCA_013695115.1 Actinomycetota bacterium
CGAACGCACCGAGCTGTTATTAATATAAATATGCCACGACTACCTCGAGCTGGTCAAGCAGCGCGCCTACGGCACGGGCCGCGACGAGGGCGAGGCATCGGCGCGGCGCGCGCTCGAGCTCGCACTCGCAGCGTTGCTGCGGCTGTTCGCTCCCCACCTCCCGTTCGTGACCGAGGAGGTGTGGTCGTGGTGGCACGATGGCTCGGTGCATCTCGCCGGCTGGCCCAACGCGGAAGCGCTGCGCGCCGAAGCCGGCGACGCCGGTGACCTCGCCTACACGATGGCCGCCGACGTGCTCGGCGAGATCCGCAAGGCCAAGACCGCCGAGCAGCGGTCGCTGCGGACCGACGTCGAGCGCGTGATCGTCCGCGACACGCCCGAGCGGCTCGGCGTGCTCGCCCAGGTGATCGACGACGTCCGCGAGGCCGGCCGCGTGCGCGTCCTCGACACGGCTGAGTCCGACGAGCCGTCCGTCGACGTCGAGTTGGCCGAGTCCGACGCCGCCTGAACGGGCTCGCGTGCGTTCCGACGAGGCCCTCGCCTGGCTCGACTCGCACGTCAACCTCGAGAGCATCGGCCGCCCGCGCGGTGAAGACCGCCGCGCCACCGCGCCGACGCTCGACCGCATCCAGGCGCTCATGGAGCTCCTGGGGTCGCCCCAGCTCTCGTACCCCGCCATCCACCTGACCGGCACCAACGGGAAGACGTCGATCGTGCGCATGACGACGGCGATGCTCATGGGGGCGGGGCTGTCGGTCGGCTCGTACACGAGCCCGAACCTGGAGCGGGTCAATGAACGCATGGCCTGGAACGACGAGCCCATCGACGACGCCGCCCTCGCCGAGGTCCTCGGGCTCGTTGCCGACGTCGAGGACCACCTGGCCAGTGGTCCGGCCGGTGGTCCCGCCAGTGGTCCGGCCAGTGCTCCGGAAGGCCGGCTCAGCTACTTCGAGATCCTGACCGGCGCGGCTCTGAGCTGGTTCGCCGATGTCGCCATCGAAGTCGCGGTCGTCGAGGTGGGCCTCGGAGGGACGTGGGACGCGACCAACGTTGTCGACGGCAAGGTGGCCGTCATCACCAACGTCAGCATCGACCACGTCGAGTACCTCGGCCCCACCCGGGAGGGGATCGCCAAGGAGAAGGCAGGCATCATCAAGCCGGGGGCGACGCTCGTCCTGGGCGAGACCGACCCCGACCTGGCGTCGATCTTCCTCGACCGCGGCCCGGCCGAGGTGGTCACCCGTGATGTGGACTTCGGCGTCGACAAGAGCCGCCTCGCCCACGGCGGCCGGCTGGTCGACCTGTACACGCCGGGCGCCCGTTACGACGAGGTCCTCGTCCCGCTGCACGGTGCCCACCAGGCCCAGAACGCGGCCGTGGCCCTCGCCGCCGCCGAGGCGTTCCTGGGCAAGCCGCTCGCGCGCGACGTGGTGGACGAAGCGTTCGCGGCGGTGCGCTCCCCGGGCCGCCTGGAGGTCGTCGGCCACGCCCCGCTCGTCCTCCTCGACGGCGCCCACAACGTCGTCGGCGCGAGCGCGCTGCGAGTCGCGCTCGCGGAGGAGTTCGTCGACGCGCCCCGCATCTTCGTCGTCGGCCTCCTCCGCGAGAAGGAGCCGCACGAGATGCTCGAGGCGCTCGGTGCCGCGACCGCCGACCACATCGTGTGCTGCCGACCCCCGAGCCCCCGCGCCCTCGACCCCGAGCTCGTCGCTGCCGCTGCCCGCGATCTGGGGGTGGAGCCGGAGCGCATCGAGATCGTCGATCTCGTCGGCCAGGCCGTCGCCCGCGCCCTCGCGGTCGCGGAGCCGGAGGACCAGATCGTCGTGACCGGCTCGCTGTACACCGTCGGGGCCGCCCGCGCGGTCCTCGTCCACTAGATTGCCCGCCCGATGAACCGCACCCTCGTGCTCTGCAAGCCCGACGCGGTCGAGCGCGGCCTCGTGGGGGAGATCGTCGGTCGCCTCGAGGGTCGCGGCCTCAAGATCGTGGCGATGGACCTGCGTCGGATCGACGCCGAGTTCGCCGGACGCCATTACGAGGAGCATCAGGGCAAGCCGTTCTTCGGCGAGCTCGTCGCGTTCATCACCCGGAGCCCGCTCGTCGCCATGGTCGTCGAGGGCGGCGACGACACCTGGCAGGTCGTGCGCAAGACGATGGGCGCCACCAATCCGCGCGCCGCCGAACCGGGCACGATCCGCGGCGATCTCGCGCTCGAGACGACCGAGAACCTCGTTCACGGGTCCGACGGGCCCGAGTCGGCCGGGCGCGAGATCGCCCTGTTCTTCCCCGACCTTCACGGCTAAGGCCTGCTATCCGCCCACTCGCGTCGTGAATCGCGCGACCAGGAAGGGTGACCCGAAAGGGCCGACGCGGGCCGGTAGCCTGACGCGCCGCGGGCCTGGCGGGCGGAGCGAGTGAGCCTCGATTCGTGCGCTGACCTGCTGCAAACGGCGACAACTGGGACCAGCGGGGCGGGCTGGACCGGTTCCGACCCAACCCATACCCTTGAGCACTCCTCACGCCCGGGTCGTGACCCCGGGCGCGTCGGAACTGCCTACCTCGAGATGGGAGGCTCGCCCAACGTGACCCAACCCTGGATCTCCTCGATCGTCGGCCGCGACATGGCCGTCGACCTGGGGACGGCCAACACGGTGGTCTACGTGCGCGGGCGCGGCATCGTCCTGAACGAGCCCTCGATCGTCGCGATCAACGTGCGCGACGGCCGGCCCCTCGCCGTCGGGATGGAGGCCAAGCAGATGCTGGGCCGCACGCCCGCGCACATCCAGGCGATCCGCCCCCTGAAGGACGGCGTGATCGCCGACTTCGACATCTGCGAGAAGATGCTTCGCTACTTCATCCAGCGGGTGCACCAGCGGCGGTGGGCGAAGCCCCGCATCGTGATCTGCGTGCCCTCGGGCATCACCGGCGTCGAGCAGCGGGCGGTCCAGGAGGCGGCCGAGTACGCCGGCGCACGCAAGCCCGCCTACATCATCGAGGAGCCGATGGCCGCGGCGATCGGCGCCGGCCTCCCGGTGCACGAGCCCGCCGGCAACATGATCGTCGACATCGGCGGCGGCACGACCGAGGTCGCGGTCATCTCGCTGGGCGGGATCGTGGCGAGCGAGTCGGTGCGCATCGCCGGCGACGAGGTCGACGAGGCCATTATCCAGTGGGCGAAGAAGGAGTACTCGCTCGCGCTGGGCGAGCGCACCGCCGAGCAGGTGAAGGTCGAGCTCGCGAGCGCATGGCCCCTCAAGGAGGAGCTCTACGCCGAGATCCGCGGCCGCGACCTCGTCACCGGTCTCCCGAAGACGGTCGTCGTGTCAACCGCCGAGCTGCGGGAGACGATCGACGAGCCGGTCATGGCGATCATCGACGCAGTGAAGTACACGCTCGACCGCACGCCTCCCGAGCTCGCCGCCGACATGATGGAGAAGGGCATCGTGATCACCGGCGGCGGCGCGCTCCTGCACGGTCTCGATGCCCGCATTGCGGCGGAGACGGGCATGCCCGTCTTCATGGCCGACAACCCGCTGTTCTCGGTCGTCCTCGGCTCCGGGCAGTGTCTGGAGCAGTTCGACGTCCTGAAGCAGGTCCTGCTTTCGTCTCAGCAGCAGCACTGACCGACCTCGGCCCGGGAGGTCGCTGCAACAATGGTGGTGTACCGCCGCGGGAACCGACGCTCGGTCCTGATCCTCCTGTTCGTCACGTCCATCACGCTAATCACGCTGGACGTCCGTGGCTCGGGCCCGATCACCGGAGCACGCGGCGTCGCCCACGACGTCGTGGCGCCTATCGCGACGGTTGCCGACAAGGTCTTCTCACCAGTGGGTGACTGGGTCGGTGGCGTGACGCGAGCCGGGACGCTCAAGGACGAGAACTCGAGGCTGCGCAAGGAGCTGGACGAGCTCAGGGGCAAGGCGGCCCAGAACCGCGCGTTCGAGAGCGAGAACGAGGAGCTGTCGAAGCTGCTCGATCTGCCATACACCGAGGACAGCGACGCGATCGCCGCCCGGGTCGTGTCGGGATCCCCGGGGAACTTCGAGTGGACGGTGCAAATCGACCGGGGAACGAGCGACGGCGTGGCCGAGGGGATGGCCGTGGTCACCGGGGCCGGGCTCGTCGGGCGCATCGTCGAGGCGTCCGGAGACCGGGCGACGGCGCTGCTGCTACGCGACCCCAAGTCGGGCGTCGCGGTGGTGACCGAGAGCGCGCGGACGACCGGGGTCGCCCAGGGTCGCACCGGGGAGAGCACGCTGCGACTCGACTTCGTCGACCCCACAGCCAACGTCGACGAGGGCGAGCTGGTGTTCACGTCGGGTCGTGACAACAGCCGCTTTCCCCCCAGCATCCCAGTCGCACGGGTGGAGAAGGTGGCGAAGAAGCGGGGCGAGCTCCAGCAGGACATCGTGCTGGCGCCACTGGTCGACCTCGACAGCCTCGAGTTCGTGAAGGTGCTGCGGTCACCGACGGCGGCGCCCACCGAACCGGCTACCGGAGAGGACGCGCCGACACCGTGACCTGGCTCGTCCGCCTCAAGCTCGCCGCGCTCGTTCTCACCACCGTCGTGCTCCAGACGACGCTGTTCCCCGACCTGCGTCTCTTCGGAGTGGCGCCCGATCTCGTCCTCGTAGCGACGATAGCGGTGGCCTCCCGCGTCGGTCCCGAGACCGGCGCGGTGTACGGCTTCGCGAGCGGCCTCGTGATCGACCTGTTCCTCCAGACGCCACTCGGCCTGTCGGCGCTCTCGTTCGCGGTCGTGGCGTACGGCATCGGGATCCTCCACACCGGCCTCTCGCGCACGCCCCGCTTCATCGCCGCGATGCTGGGTGGTGCCGGGGGTCTGGCCGGCGGGTTGATCTTCGTGGTGCTCGCTGCGCTCGCGGGCGAAGACCAGGTCATCGCGTTCCGCACCATCTGGGTGCTCGTCCTCGCGGCCGTGTACGACGCCCTGCTGGCCGTTCCCATGTTCCCGGTGGCGCGCTGGGCCGTCGGGAGCACGGGCGCGGAGACACCTGCCATACGCGGGGCTCGGTCGACGTGAGAAGGTGGTGACCACGTGAGCGAAGGCAACAGCCGCGTCCGCCTGAGCATCGTCGGTGTCATCGTGATGGCGCTGTTCAGCGCGCTCTTCGCGCGCCTGTGGTTCCTCCAGGTCGGCGCGAGCCCGACCGCCGAGGCCACGGCCACCAGCAACCGGATCCGCGTGATCCAGGAGCCGGCGATCCGGGGACGCATCCTCGACGCCAAGGGCCGGGTCCTCGTGGGCAACCGGGTTGCGGACGCCATCACGTTCGACCGCAGCGCCCGGGTCAAGGCCGAGGACCGCAAGGCTGTGGTCGGGCGGCTGGCGGAGCTGCTGGGGGTGAGCCCGAAGTTGATCCAGAAGACGATCGACGACCCCCGCATCGCCGCGTTCGCGCCCGTCCCGGTGGCGGTCGACGTTCCCCTCGACAAGGTCGCGTTCATCCGCGAGCACAAGGAGGACTTCCCCGGCGTCGACGCCGACCGGCTGACGATCCGCGAGTACCCCAACGGTCGGCTCGCGTCCCATGTGCTCGGGTACACCGGCGAGGTCAACGCGGATGAACTCCGGGTGCTCCGCGGAGAGGGCTACCGCCAGGGCGACACGATCGGCAAGGCAGGCGTGGAGCAGATGTTCGAATCGGAGCTGCGGGGCCGGCCCCGCGTGCAGAAGCTCGAGGTCGACAGCCGCGGGCGCGTCGTCTCGGTCCTGGAGGACCTCGCCGCGGTGCCGGGCAAGGACGTCCAGCTCACGATCGACATCGACATCCAGCGGATCGCGGAGGAATCGCTCGCCCAGGGGATGGAGGGCGCCCGCGACATCCGCGATATCCCCGAGGAGGATGAGGAGAACCCGCAGTTCGAGACGTTCCGGGCCGGCGGCGGGTCGGTGATCGTGCTGAACCCCAACGACGGGTCGGTCGTGGCGATGGCCTCGGCGCCCGACTTCGACCCGGCCGCGTTCACGAGCGGCGGCGTGCCGGCCGAGACGCTCGAGGAGTTCGAGAGCAAGGACAGCAACTTCCCGCTGCTGAACCGGGCGGTGCAAGGGACGTACGCGCCCGGTTCCACGTTCAAGTTGATGACGAGTCTCGCCGGCCTCGACACCAAGCTCATCACCCCGGACGAGACGGTCAACGACACCGGCTGCCTCACGGTCGCCGAGCTCGAGTTCTGCAACGCGGGAAAGAAGGAGCACGGCACGGTTGACCTTCCGAACGCGCTCACCGTCTCGAGCGACGTGTACTTCTACGAGATCGGCCGCGACCTCTGGGAGCTGTACCGCGACGAGGTGATCGAGGCAGGCGGACCCGCCAAGCGGGGCTACTCCATCCAGGAGACCGCGGCCGAGTTCGGCTTCGGGACCGCGACCGGAGTCGGCCTGGGGGGCGAAGCCTCGGGGCGCATTCCCGACCAGGACTTCAAGGAGGACTTCAACCGGACGAACCCCGACCTCGAGGAGCGGCGGGTGAGCTCCCTGTGGCTCCCGGGTGACAGCGTCATCCTCGCGGTGGGCCAGGGCGACCTGCTCGTGACGCCAATCCAGCTCGCAAACGCGTACGCGACCTTCGCCAACGGCGGCAACCGCTATACCCCGCGCCTGGCGTCGGCGCTGCTCGAGCCCCGGACCGGCGACGAGACCGCGCCGGCGGAGATCGTCCAGGAGCTCGCGCCCCAGCCGGTGGGCGAGGTCGACATCAAACCGGAGATCCGCGACGCGATCATGCTCGGGCTCGCCGGGGTCGTGGGCAGCGGCCTCGGGACCGCCAACGACGCGTTCGAGGGCTTCAGTGGCGCGGCCGCGGGCAAGACCGGGACCGCCGAGGTCGTCGGCAAGCAGGACACCTCGCTGTTCGTCGGCATCAACCCGCCCGAGGACCCGCAGTACGTCACGCTGGCGATCGTCGAGGAGGGCGGCTTCGGTTCCGCCGTCGCCGCGCCCATCGTCCGGCGCATCATCGAGGCGCTGGGCGGGAACCTCAATCCTGAACCGGTCCGGGTCCGCCCACCACAGGCGGAGAGCGAAGACTGATGGCGGTGATCGATCGAGGCGGTCCGTTCGGCGCGCCGGCTCCGGCGCTCTCGAGCCGCCGGGCCCGGTTCGAGGCGTCACCTGCCCGGAACCTCGATCCGGTGCTCATCGGGGCCGTGATAGCGATCGCATTGCTCGGCCTGCTGATGATCTACTCGTCCACGCGCGAGCGCCTCGCGTTCGATGGCCTCGACGAGCTCTACTTCGTGAAGCGCCAGGCGGTGTTCATCCTGCTGGGGCTGTGCGCCATGGCCGCGGTCATGGCGGTCGACTACCGCAAGCTGCGCGACTTCTCCGTCCTTGCCTACGGCGCGGCCGTCATCTCGCTGCTTGCAGTGCTCTCACCACTGGGATCGGACGCGCGCGGCGCACAGGCGTGGTTCCAGCTGCCGGGCGGGTTCCAGCTCCAACCGTCGGAGCTGGCCAAGTTCGCGATCATTGTGGCGGTCGCCGGGTACTGCAACGAGCACCGCGGCGAGATGGACCCGCGCCAGCTCGCGCTCACCATCGGGCTGGCGGCGGTCCCACTCGGCCTCGTCGCGCTCCAACCCGACCTCGGGACCGGCATGGTCATCGCCCTGATCGTCGTGGGGCTGCTCGCGCTGGCGGGCGTGAGCGGCCGGCAGCTCGCGATCCTCGGCCTGCTGGCCCTCACCGGCGTCTGGGCGGTGATCAACCTCGGGATGCTCGCCGAATACCAGCAGGACCGCCTGACCGCGGTCTTCGACAGCGGCAGCGATCCCGAAGGCTCGGGCTACAACCAGGAGCAGTCCGAGCTCGCCATCCAGACCGGCAGCATCGACGGCAAAGGTCTGTACCAGGGGCCGCAGACCCAGGGCGGCTTCGTCCCCGAGCAGCACACCGACTTCATCTTCACTGCCGCCGGTGAGGAGCTCGGCTTCATCGGGGCGGGAACGCTCCTGGCGCTGTTCGCGGTGGTGGTGTGGCGGGTCTGGCGAACCGCGACCCAGGCGCGCGACTTCTACGGGATGCTCGTGTGCATGGGTGTGCTCGCCATGCTCACGTTCCAGATCTTCGAGAACATCGGCATGACGATGGGGATCATGCCGGTGACCGGCATTCCGCTCCCGTTCATGAGCTACGGCGGCTCGTCCACGCTCACGACGTTCGCCTGCATCGGCCTGGTGTCGAACGTCTACATGCGCCGCTTCATCGGCTGAGCCGGGCGCGGCCGGCCGTCCGGTAAGCTGGGGGTCCAGATGTCCAACCTTTGGCCCGCGGTGGAACCGCTCCTGGCCAGGGTCCAAAAGCCCGCCCGGTACATCGGGATGGAACGGGGGGCGCAAGCGCCCGAACACTCGTCCGCTCTGGTGTCCTGGCTGCTCGTCTACCCGGATACCTACGAGATCGGGCTGCCCAACCAGGGGCTCCAGATCCTCTACGAGATCCTCAACGAGCGCGGCGATGCCGTCGCCGAGCGGTCGTACGCGCCCTGGGTCGACATGGAGGGCGAGCTGCGCGGCGCGGGCGTGCCCCTGTTCTCGGTCGACACCCACCGGCACGCCGGCCGGTTCGACGTGCTTGCATTCAACCTCTCGGCCGAGCTCGTCTACACCAACGTCCTGAACTGCATCGATCTCGCCGGTGTCCCGGTGCGGGCCGAGCACCGGCGGCCCGAGGACCCGATCGTGGTCGCGGGGGGCCACTGCGCCTTCAACCCCGAGCCCATGGCCGACTTCGTCGACGCCTTCGTCATCGGCGAGGGCGAGGAGGTCGTGGGTGAGATGACCGAGGTGATCTCGGCGTGGAAGCGCAGCGGGCGCACCAGCCGGGAGGGTGTGCTGCGCGAGCTGGCCGGGGTTCCCGGTGTCTACGTGCCGGCGATGTACGAGGTCGAGTACGACGGCCCATTCGTCCGCGAGGTCCGGCCCCGGTTCGCCGACGTCCCCGCGCGTGTCGACAAGCGGACCGTCGCCGACCTCGCCGACTGGCCGTACCCGAAGAACCAGCTCGTACCGCTGGTGGAGGTCGTCCACGACCGCCTCAACGTCGAGATCTTCCGCGGATGTACGAGGGGGTGCCGCTTCTGCCAGGCGGGGATGATCACCCGCCCGGTGCGGGAGCGGCCCGACGAACAGGTACGCACGATGGTCCGCGAGGGCCTGCGTCGCACCGGCTACGACGAGGTCGCGCTCACGTCGCTCTCGAGCGCCGATTTCTCCGGCGTCGACGGGCTCGTCGCCGATCTCGTGAACAAGCAGGAGGGCACCGGCTGCGTCGGGCTCTCGCTGCCATCGCTGCGCGTCGACGCCTTCACGGTGGGCATCGCCAGCGAGATCCAGAAGGTCCGCCGCACCGGACTCACCTTCGCTCCCGAGGGGGGCACCTGGCGCATCCGTCAGGTGATCAACAAGCTCATCACCGAGGAAGACCTGTACGCCGCGGTCGACGGCGCCTACTCGCAGGGATGGCGGCGGGTGAAGCTCTACTTCCTCACCGGCCTGCCGACCGAGATGGACGAGGACACGCTCGGCATCGCCGAGCTCGCCCGCAACGTCGTCAAGGTCGGCCGGCAATACACGAAGCACGCGAGCTGCACGGTGTCGCTCGGCGGCTTCGTCCCCAAGCCGCACACGCCGTTCCAGTGGTTCGGCCAGAACGGGATCGCGGAGCTCCACCGCAAGGTCGGGCTGGTCCGCACGGCGCTGCGGAAGTCGGGGGCGCAGCTGCGCTGGCACGACCCCGAGGCCACCTTCGCCGAGGGCATCGCCAGCCGCGGGGATCGCAGGATCGGGCGCGTGATCGAGCACGTCTGGCGCGAGGGAGGCACGTTCCAGGAATGGAGCGAGCGGTTCTCCGTCGATCGTTGGCAGGACGCGATGGCGGCCTGCGGACTCGATGCCGAGTGGTACGTGACCCGGCACCGCACCGCCGACGAGGTATTGCCCTGGGACCACATCGCCGCCGGTCTGCACCGCGACTTCCTGTGGCAGGACTGGCAGGCGTCGCTCCAGGCCCACGGCCTGCCCGACTGCCGGTGGACGCCCTGCTACGACTGCGGGGTGTGCACCGACTACGCGTTGGAGCACGTGGTCGCGTCGCCGGTCGCGCCGGCGGGTGGGAGCCAGGGGACCGGCCAGGACCTCAGCCAGGGCGGGGACATGCCGGTCGAGTTCCTTACACACCCGTCCACTCGACCAGACGCGGCGACCGGAGCGAGCGAGCGAGACAAGCAGGTCGGCGCGCATGCGGGGTGACCAGGGCTTCCCGGTGCGGCTCCGGTTCGCGAAGCGGGGCAAGGTGCGGTTCATCTCGCACCGCGACGTGGCGCGCGCGTTCGAGCGGGCGTTCCGTATCGAGCGTCTGCCGCTGGCGTTCACGGTCGGGTTCGTGCCCCGCCCCAAGGTGAGCTTCGGGCTCGCGCTCTCGGTCGGCCACGAGAGCGACGCCGAGTACCTCGACGTCGAGCTCGAGGATGCGGTCGACCTCGATCGGTGGCCCGACACGCTGTCGGCGGCGCTGCCCGAGGGCATCACCGTCACCGGCGCGGTCGGGCTCGCGGATCGGGCACCCGCCCTCCAGGAAGCGGTGACCGCGGTGCAATACCGGGTCGGCGTGGCCGGCGCCGACCGTGGAGAGGTGGCGGTCGCAGTCGAGCAGGCGCTGTCCCGCCCGACCCTCGGGACGACCCGGACGAGAAAGGGCCGCGAGGTCGTCGAGGACGTCCGCCCCGCGCTGCTGGGCATGGAGGTCCGCCCCGTTCACGACCGCGACGACGATGGCCGAGTGGTCGTCGATCTCGAGGTCTCGACCCAACCGAAGGGCACACGACCGACCGAGATCCTGGCTGCGGTCGGCGAGCACCTCACCGCGGAGCGGGTGCTCCGCACACATCAATGGATCGAGCGCGCCGGCGCACGGCTGGAGCCGTTGGAAGCCGACGCGCGCCTGCGGGTGCCTGAGGCACGCGCGTCATGAGAGAAGGATTCAATGTCCGACGAGACAGTTCCGGAGGCGACCAACGCCTCCGAAGAGACCAACACGACGAACTCCGACCCGGCCGAGAGGGCCGGGCGCGGGACGACTGACACGCCGACAGGGTCCGGCGACGGCGCCGGGCCGAAGCGCCGCCGCCGGCGCGGCTCCCGCGGCGGGCGGAACCGCAAGAAGCCCGCGGACC
>JACDBD010000401.1 GCA_013695115.1 Actinomycetota bacterium
ACGGGCGTGTCGCCGGACCGGGCCAGGAGAACGTCGGCGAGGTTCAGGGCAGGACTGCTCCCTGCTTGGCCAGGCACGTCTGAAGCTCGTCGCCGTCGACGTCGGCGACCGGCAGACCGTCACGCGACGCGAGGCCCGCAGGCCCGCCGCCGGCGATCACCACATCGACGTCGGCAAGCACCTCCGCGTTTCGTTCGGGCACGCGCACGAGCGGATCGTACAGACGTCGACGCCCACCACGACCTGCGGCCGCGCGGCGACCGAAGCGAGCGACCGAATACAGGAGGCCCCGGTGGCGAGCACGGACGTGCTTGGGGCGGGCTGGGAGGCTGCTGAACACCGTCGAGACCAACCGGCCTCGTTGATGTTCACACGCCCGCACCCGCTCACCGGAACCCCTGTCATTGTGCCATCGGCGGCGAGAGCGCGCGCCTTGAGTGACTTCCTGCCACTTATAGTGGTCACAATTGCCCCGTTTACGGACCCAAACGGAGGACGAATTGCGCGAAGGCGGCGGCGAAGATCGCGAGGAGTAGCAGGCCGATGACGATGGTCGTCCCCGGCCTCATGGGTGGTCGGGCCCCGGGGGCTCGTCGGACACCGACGCCCCCGGGGGCACGAGCGTCACGGCGGACCCGACGCGCAGATGACACGCAGCCGCCGCCGACTGACGGTCGAGCGCGAGCGAAGTCAGCCCGTACGAGTCGACGACGAGCACGAGCTCCGACGGTTTGGCGTCGGCGTAGGTGTCGACCCACCGCGCCGAGCGGACCTGGTCGCCGAAACGCACCTCGATCGGCTCACCCCGCACGGCCCCGTGCGCGGTCAGCTCCTCGGGATCGATGTTGAGCTGACAGTTTCCGAAGCGGTCGACCCACCACACCTCCCCGGCGATCGCGCCGCCCTCGTCGTGCTGGGGCAGCGAGACGAGCCCGGGGACCAGGCCGGCGGCATCGACCTCTTCACCGAGCTCGCTCAGGGCCACGCCCGCGGCCAGATGGCCGACCGCGGGCGCGAGCACGTCGCGTCCCGCGAACGTCGGGCCGGGAGAGGGGAGGTGGTAGTCGGTGTTGGCGAGCGAGACGACGCGCTCGGCGCCGCCGAGCATGGCGACCGCCGGCGCGAGCAGCCCGTTGTCGGGGCCGAGCAGCACCCCCTGGGCGACCTCGACCGCGACCAGGCGACGATCCGTTCCGACGCCGGGATCGACCACCGCGAGCACGACACCGCCCTCGGGCAGGTACTGCACCGATCGGACCAGGGCGAGCGCACCCGCCTTGACGTCGTGGGGCGGGATCTCGTGGGTCAGGTCGACGATCCGGAGATCGGGGGCGAAGCCCAGCATCACCGACTTGCAGACCCCGACGAACTCGTCCACCGAGCCGTAGTCGCTGAGGAACGAGCAGTGGGACGGGGTCACGGCCGCGCGACCGTACCCGGTGCCCTGCGCCGGGACCGCTCGCTCAGCCGGCTTGGGTGTAGCGGGACTCGAGGTAGGCGTCGACGTCGATGTCGCGCACCCGGAAGGAGCGCCCCACCCGCGCCGCCGGGAGGTCACCGGCCTTGATCAAGCGGTAGACCGTCATCGACGACACCCGCAGTAGCTGCGCCACTTCCTGCACCGTCAGAAAGCGCGCCTTGGCGAACGACTCCGCCACGCGGCCACCCCTTTGCTCGGGCCGAGAGCTCTCCTACCCCCGCTGGCGGGAGCGTAACGACGGTGACGCATGGTGTCTAGGTGGATCGTGTGGCCTCAGGGGTTGGCGCGGCCGAGCTCACGCGACCGTTCGGTGGCGGCTTCCACCGCCTCGAGGAAGGCCGCCCGCACGCCGTGCGCCTCGAGGCGCTGGAGCCCGGCGGCGGTCGTCCCGCCGGGCGAGGTCACCGCGGCGCGCAGCGCCTCCGGGCCCTCGGTCCCGTCATCGAGCAGCGCAGCCGCGCCGACGAGCGTCTGGTGGACGAGCGTGGCGGCGGTGTCACGGGGGAGGCCGACGAGGACACCCGCCTCGACCATGGCCTCGGCCACGAGGAAGACGTAGGCGGGCCCGGATCCGGACAGGCCGGTCACCGCGTCGAGCAGCGGCTCGGGAACTCGCACGACGACGCCGACCGCGCCGAGCACGCGCTCGGCCATGTCGAGATCGGCCTCGGTCGCGTGCTTCCCCGGGGCGATCGCGGCCGCGCCCTTGCGCACGAGTGCGGCGGTGTTGGGCATCGCCCGCACGACCGGCCGGTCGGGCGCGGCCGTCTCGAGCGTGTCGAGGGTGACGCCGGCGGCGATCGAGAGGACGAGCGCCTGCTCAGGGAGCGTGGTCGCACACTGCTCGAGGGCGGCGACGACGTCTCCGGCCTTCACCGCGACCACGACGAGGGCGGCGTCGGCCACCGCCCAGGCGGGACTGGGAACGACGCGCACCTGGGGGAAGCGTTCCTCCAGTACCCGGCGGCGGTCGGGATCGACCTCGGCGACGGACATCCCTTCCGGCTCCCAGCCGGCGTCGAGCAACCCGGCGAGCAGGGCCTCGCCCATGCGTCCGCCGCCCAGCAGCGCGAGAGGAATCACGACTTCAGGGTACCGGCGCGAAATAGCCGAGCCCGAGGAACCATCGGGACCGCCCCGCACTTCCCCGAACGGAGCGGACCGTCCTGCACCTCGGGCCCGGCCTACCGCCACCCGTCGGTGCCGGCGGGCGCAACCTACCCGTCCCGCCCACTTTTCGCAAGGTCTGACGACGAATTACACTTCTAGGCTTCTTGCCACACCCTGCCAGGCGGGGGCCGGTAGGTAGGGCCGGGCGGTCGTTCAGCCGGCGCGGCGGCCGAAGGCCAGCTGCACGACCGGCTGGAACCAGGTCTCGACCAGCTCGTAGAGCACGCCGATGATGCGGTCGAGCTCGCCCTCGCTCAAGTGCTCGAGCGCGACCCGGCCGACGAGGTAGACGTCGCCGTCGGGACCGATCGAGAAGCGCGCCCCGTACATGGTGTGGTTGCGGCGCAGTAGGTACGCGTACAGCTCGAGATGGTTCGCGGGTGGGTCGGGGAGGAAGTACACCTCGTAGCGCAACGTGCGCTCGTGGAGGTCGAAGTAGATCGTCGTCGCGTCGCGCCCGTCGCAGCCGAACCGCACGTACCACCGGCGCAACTCGGGGTCGTACTCGACCGTCTGGATGTACTCGGCGGCAGCGACCGGGCCCTCCAGGTGGCGCGCCACCAACTCGTGGGCGTGATCTAAATGCACTGGACGGGTTCGCGGACCGCGAGGTCGCTGTACAGCCGACGCAGGCGCGCCGCGGTGATGCTCCAGGTGTAGCC
>JACDBD010000416.1 GCA_013695115.1 Actinomycetota bacterium
CCGGGCGGTGCGGCGCAGCGTCGTCGATGCGATGGCCGGCACCGGGCGGGAGGGGCTGCGGCCGCTCCTCGACCGGGCTCTGGATGACGCCGACGCGTGGGTGCGATGGAAGGCGTTGCGGGGGATCGCCGAGCTCGGGGTGGAGCCGAGCCGACCGGCGGTCGAGGAACGAACCGCGGACCCCGACTTCCGCGTGCGCCTCGAAGCTGCCCGCGTGCTGGCGCGTCACTCGCCCGTGTAGCGGGCCTTCGTGAGCCGACGGCGAACGTCCTCGCCGGCGGCAACCTTCCCCGCGAACTCGTCGAGCCAGGCGTGGAAGCCGTCGGCGCCGTCGCGGTCGGCGATCGAACGGGGAATGGCGGGGAACTCGTAGTCGGGCGGCATCAGCGGCGGATGATCGTCGGGCGGCTTGCGGGCGAGCACCGCGTCGATCACGGGCTCGAGCCGCTTCGCCTTCTCGCGGCTCGCCTGCTCGTCGCGCTCCAGGAACTCCGGCAGCACCTCGCGTCCGAAGAGCTCGAGGCTCTCCATGACGTGCTCGTGGCGGTTCTTGCCCGCCTGGCAGGTGAGGATGACCTGGTCGACGCCGTAGGCCTCGTACCGGCGGAGGTAGTCGCGCACCTGGTCGGGCGTACCGATCGCGCCGCGCAGCCCTTCGACGCCGCCCTCCACCGCCTTGGCGCCCAGCCGATCGGCGTTGGCGGCCGCGGCCTGGACCGCGTCGGGGTCGTAGCCGGCCTCGGCGCGCCGGTGCTGGTACTCGCTCCACAGGTCGGTGCGGCCAGGCTGGTGGCGCCCGAAGATGTAGTAGTGCGCGAGCGAGTAGCCGAAGAAGTTCGCGCCCTCGACGCCGCGCCGCAGCGCCTCATCCTCGTCGGGATGGCACAGGAAGGTAGTCACGCAGGCGATGTTGGCGTTCACGGCGTCGCCGATCGGCACGCCCTCGGCGGCCAGGGTCTCGTAGTAGTCGGCGACCCACTGCCGCGCTTCCTCGGGGTCGAGGAAGGCGAACGTGAGCGCGCCGATGCCCTTCTGCGCCGCGAGGTGGATGGTGTCGCGGCGGCTGCACGCCACCCACACCGGCGGGTGCGGGCGCTGGTGCGGCTTGGGCACGACGTTCCGGGGCGGCATCGTCACGTACTCGCCCGCGTGCCCGGTGAACGGCTCCTCGGTCATGCACCGCAACGCGACCCGCAGCCCCTCCTCCCACATCGCCCGCTTCACCGCGGGCTCGATGCCGAACCCGCCGAGCTCGGCCTCCGACGACGACTCGCCGGTGCCGAACTCGACGCGGCCGTCCGAGAGCAGATCGAGGGTCGCGATGCGCTCGGCGATCCGGGCGGGGTGGTTGAACGGCGGCGGCATCTGCACGATCCCGTGTCCCAGCCGCAGCCGGGGGCAGCGCTGCGACACCGCCGCCAGGAACACCTCGGGGGCGCTGGAGTGGCTGTACTCCTCGAGGAAGTGGTGCTCGACCTCCCAGCAGTACTGGATGCCGAGCGAGTCGGCGAGCTCGCACTGCTCGAGCGCCTGGTGGAGCACGGCCCGCTCGGCACCGTCCTCCCAGGGTCGGGGAAGCTGGTGCTCGAAGAACAGACCGATCTTCATGGTGACGCCAAGATACGCATCCCAGCCCCCTACCGCGGAAGAGGTCGTGCCGCAGATCCACTTCGTCCCTGACGAACAGTCTGTCGACGTCCGGGACGAGACCACCGTACTGAGGGCGGCCATCGCCGCCGGGCTGCCCCACGCGCACGCCTGCGGGGGCAACGCCCGCTGTTCGACGTGCCGGGTTCTCGTGGTCGAGGGGCTCGAGCACTGCAGCGATCGCAACGCCCGCGAGACCGCGATCGCCGACCGTCTCCAGTGCGGGCCCGAGATCCGGCTCGCCTGCCAGACCAAGGTCTCCGGCGACGTCGCGGTGCGGCGGCTCGTCCTCGATCCCGAGGACATCGAGTTGACCGACCTCCGCAAGCGCACCGGCCCGCGCCAGGTGGGCGAGGAACAGGCGGTGGCGGTGCTGTTCGCCGACATCCGGGGGTTCACGGCGTTCGCCGAGACCCACATGGCCTACGACGTGATCCACATCCTTCGCCGTTTGTTCCGGGACATGTCCGAGGTGGTCAGGGCGCACGGCGGGATCGTTACCACCTTCATGGGCGACGGCTTCATGGCGCTCTTCGGGATCGACCATCGGCACGGCGCGGCGGAGCACGCGGTGCGGGCCGGGCTGGGCATCCTCGCGGTGGCCGACGAGGCGGAATCCTGGCTCGAGGAGCTCGTCGGGCGCGCGCTCGAGATCAACGTGGGCATCCACTACGGCGAGGCGGTCGTGGGATCGATCCGCGACACGCCGACGCACGACGTCGTGACCGCCATCGGCGACACGGTGAACCTGGCGAGCCGGATCGAGGCGGCCAACAAGGTGACCGGGACCCGCCTCCTCGTCTCGGAGACCGCCCTCACTGAACTCGGCGATCAGGCCGAGGTTGGCGGGTCGTTCCGCGTCCCGCTGCCGGGGAAGGCCGGGCACTACGTCCTCACCGAGGTGACGAGCTGGCGCGGTCCAGCGGCCGGCGACGTGGCTCCGGCACCACCTCTGCGGCGGCCGCGGGCCCGTCGAGCCCGGTGGCGATTCTTCGGGCGACGATGACTGCCGCGTCCCCCGGCGTCGACGCCACCGGGCTCTTGGCCGGTGTCCGGGTGGTCGACCTGAGCATCTGGCGCCCGGGGCCGTACGCGACGCAGCTCCTCGTCGAGATGGGTGCCGACGTCGTGAAGATCGAGCCCCCCGGCGGCGATCCGATGCGGGTCTTCCCGACGTTGTTCGCGGTGCTCAACGCCGGGAAGCGCAGCGCGGCCGTTGATCTCAAGGACATCACCGGTCGCGACGCGGTGCTCGACCTCGCGCGGGGAACCGACGTCGTCGTCGAGGGGTTTCGCCCCGGCGTCGTCCGGCGCCTCGGCGTCGACCATGAGGCGATAGCGCGCGTCAACCCGACGGTCATCTACTGCTCGATCTCCGGATACGGCCAGGATGGACCGCTCTCGGAGGTGCCCGGGCACGATCTGAACTACCAGGCGTGGGCCGGGACCCTGGAACCGCGCCCGGGAGCGGACGAGCCCATCGTGCCCCGCCCGCCCATCGCCGACCTCGCCGGCGGTGCCTACGCGGCGATGGCGATCTGCGCCGCGCTGGTGAAGCGGGCCAATACCGGGGACGGTGAGACGATCGACGCCTCCATGACCGACGTCCTGGCGAGCTGGACCGGCGCGGTGCCGCCGCTCACCCTGCCCGACGGGCAGAAGGTCGGAGGGGGAGTGCCGGGCTACGGGACGTTCCGTACCGCCGACGGCGGGTGGGTGGCGCTCGGCGTGATCAGCGAGGACCACCTGTGGGAGCGACTCACGACTGCGCTGGGCCTGACCGACGCCGCGTCACTCACGTTCCCCGAACGGCTCGCCCTCACCGGGTCGCTCAACGACCGGCTCGCCGACGCCATCGCCGCCCGGGAACGCGACGAGCTCGTGGCCGACCTCGCGGCGGCGGGTGTGCCCGCGTCGCCGGTCCTGTCGCAGTCCGAGATGCTGGCGGCGGAGCATTTCCGGCAGCGGGGAATGGTCGCGCACGACGGGCAGGGTCAGCCGTTCATGCACCATCCGCTGCGCTATGAGCGCCATCCCGCCCGGGTGGCGCCGGAGGTCCCGCCCCTGGTCGAGGGGCCCCGCCGTCTCCCCGAGTGGACGGCCCGCTGACCTGCCCTTTCGGCCCGGCCTGATGATGCCGAGGCCCGGCCCCGGGGGTTGTACGATGGTGATCAACCCACGTTTCCGACCTTGGACGCGCGCGCATGAGTGGCAAGCGACAGCGGACGACCTTCGCCAAGACCCAGCGGGAGAGAGCCCGCATGGACAAGGCCGCCGAGAAGCGAGCGCGGCGTCTGGCTCGAAAGCGGGGGGAGCTTGAGGAAGACGGCGCCGCCGATCCTGACGGCGATCTTCCGGTCGACTCGACCGAACAGCCGAATGAGCAAGCACAGCAAACACAAACAAAGGAAACAGCGTGACCAGAGGTACCGTGAAATTCTTCAACGCCGAGAAGGGCTATGGCTTCATCTCGCGCGATGACGGCGACGACGTCTTCGTCCACTTCTCCCAGATCGTGGGAGAGGGGTACAAGACCCTCGAAGACGGCCAGTCGGTCGAGTTCGACGTAGCCCCCGGCCGCAAGGGCGAGGAAGCTCAGAACGTCCGTCCCGTCTAGCTAGCTGCGGACGGGTTCCCGCTCGCGGTACGCGACTGCGAGCGCCAACCGAGTCGACACGCCGATCTTGGCGTAGATGCTGCGCAGGTGGGCTTCCACCGTGCGTCGGCTGATCCCCAGTCGCTCCGCGACCTGGGGATTCGACCGTCCCCCACAGACCTCCTCGACCACCTCGTGCTCGGTCGGGGTCAACGCCTCCCATCCCGTGACCGCGCGTCGCGGGGCCGGGCGGCGTTCCCCCGAGGGTGACAGGCGGGCCAGCCGGGCGCGGACGCGGTCGGCCTCGAAGGTCGCGCCGATGTCGTCGTAGTCGGACAGCGACCGCTCGAACAGGCCGGTTGCCTCGGCGGTGTCGCCCTGGGCGAGGAGCAACTCGGCCCGCTCGGCTCGTACCACTGCGGCTTCGAAGCGGTGCCCGAGCTGCTCGAAGACGCCCGCGGCTTCCTCGAGCGCGTCGGCGTCACGGTCGACGAGGCCCCGGGCCCGCCGCTCGCGCCCACGCACGACGAGGTCCTCGGGTGATCGTTTGACTAGCGACGCGAGCTCGGACGCGACCTGTGCTCCGCCCTCTTCGTCGCCCGACTCGACCGCCAGGCGGGCGAGGTCGCCGCCGACGAGGACGAGCGACGCCGACGCCTGGAGGCCGGCGGCGGCCTCCCACACCAGCCGGAGCAGGTCGAGGCCTTCGGGCCGCCGCCCCTGGGCGTCGAGGAGCAAGGCCCGCGCCAGCACGATCCAGTCCACTCCGAACTGGGCGCCACGCTCGGCGACGAGCTTGTCGCCGTCGTCGAGAAGTCGTGTCGCCTGGTCGAGCTCACCGCGGTGCACGTGGACGCGTCCGGCGACGCCGTACGCCCACGCCTGTCCGATCGAGAACGCCCGCTCCTCGCTGTGGCTCCGATCCGAACACGACGAGGCGGCTGCCGTCCTGGCGCTACGCCACCGGGTTGACGTGCTCCTTGCCCGACTTGGCTCCGGTGGTGTGCAGCAGGAGCAGCGGGGCCCCCTCGAACGGGCCGCCGACCTTGCCGGCGTTGGCCCGGAACTCGTCGATGATCTGCTGGTTGAAGTCGTTCACGTCGGTCATGCCACTGGCAACGCCCGGCGTTGCCGGATCTAGTCCCGTGCACGAACGAGAAGCGGG
>JACDBD010000419.1 GCA_013695115.1 Actinomycetota bacterium
ACGCCAACATGACCACCGTCGTCGAGCGACCGCCGGCGCTGACCCCCGGGACCGAGTGGGTGGTGGAGTTCCGCGCCATGGGGCAGACGTGGCGAAGCCGGTCCCGGCTGGAGAGCTTCGAGCCCAAACGGCGCGTGTTCTCGTACCGGTCGGGCACCGACGACGGCAACCCGTCGCACGCGGTGTGGGAATGGCAGGTCCAGGAGAACGGCAGCGGCGCCCAGGTCACGGTGGCCTGGGAGTTGCACCCGGCGACCTTCTGGCGCAAGGTGCTCCTCGGCCCTGTTCGTCGCCGCCAGCTGTGGCGCGCCGAGGTCCCGGCCTCGATCGCGGCGCGGGCGAGCGTGCGCACACCCGCGGGCTGAGCGTGGGCCGTCCGACCGTCCATCCGCTGCGCGACGACGCGCTCAGCAACACGTCATACCTGGTCGCGAGCGAGGGTGTCGCGGTGGCCGTCGACCCGCCACGCGACGTCGACCGCCATCTCGAGCTTGCCGATCGCATCGGCGTGGGTATCGTCGCCACTCTCGATACGCACCTGCACGCTGACTATGTGAGCGGCGGGCCCGAACTTGCCGCTGGCGTCGGAGCCGAAGTCGTCGTGCCCCGCGACGCGGAGCCGCGTTACCCGCATCGGGGTGTCGTCGGCGGGGACCGTCTCGGATGGAACGGCGTGAGCCTGGAGGCGATCGCGACGCCGGGGCACACGCCCGACCATCTCGCCTACGTCCTCCTCGACGGCGACGATCCAACCGCCGTCTTCAGCGGCGGATCCCTGATCGTGGGCGGGGCCGCCCGCACCGATCTCCTCGGCGAGCAGCGGACCGAGGACCTCGCGCGTGCGCAGTTCCGAAGCCTGCGCAGGCTGGCTGGACTTCCCGATGCCACCGCGTTGCACCCCACCCACGGGGCGGGCTCGTTCTGCCTGGCCGCCTCGACCTCGGTCGCGAACCCGACGATCGGCAGCGAGCGCCGAACGAACCCGCTGCTCCAGCTCGACGAAGAGGACGCGTTCGTGCGGGCGCTGACGGGCGGGTTCGGGAGCTTTCCCACCTACTACGCGCACCTTCAGGAGCTGAACCACGAGGGACCCGCCCTCATCCGTGACCTGGCCGAACCCGCGGCGCTGACTCCCGAGGCAGCCGCGGAACTACGGGAGACGGGCGCATGGTTGGTCGACGCCCGCCCGATTCGCGACTGGGCCGCCGGCCATCCCCGGGACGCGGTCTCGATCGAGGTCCGGCCCGCGTTCGCGTCGTGGCTCGGCTGGGCGGTTCCGTTCGGCGAGCCGGTCGTCCTCCTCGTCGATGACGAACAGCGCGCCGAAGCGCTCACCCTCGCTCGCCGCATCGGTTACGACGAGGTCATCGGGTGGATCGACGGGGGAATAGACGCCTGGCGGGCGGCGGGGCTTCCTGTCGGCGCGGTCGAGGAGGTTGGTCCGGAGGAGGCGCGCCGCCGCCAGGAGCGCGGCGCCACCCTCCTGGATGTGCGTCAGCGAGCCGAGGTCGACGCGCTCCGGCTTCCCGGCGCCATTCACGTCGAGCTCGGCGACGTCATCGCCGGCGCGACCCCGCGGGCGCCCGAGGTCATTACCTTCTGCGGCCACGGCGAGCGGTCGGCCACCGCGGCCAGCCTCCTGGAGTCGCGTGGGGTCACCGTGGCAAACCTCGTGGGCGGTACCGCTGCGTGGGAGGCAGCTGGACTTCCCGTTGAGCGGTGAGCGTCGCGGCGGTCCGGCCGCGTCTCGGTCTGGCCGCCAACTGGCGGCAGTTCACCTTGCTCGTCGTCGTCAACGCGTTCGTGGGCGCGATGGTCGGCATCGAGCGCACCGTCCTCCCGCTGCTCGCCGAAGCCGACTTCGGGATCGCGTCGACGTCGGCCGCGCTCTCCTTCCTCGTCGTGTTCGGGCTGGTGAAGGCGGGCACGAACCTGGCCGCCGGGCATCTGTCGGATCGGTACGGACGCAAGCGGCTGCTGGTGGCCGGCTGGCTCGCGGCGCTGCCGGTCGCTCCCTTGGTGATCTGGGCTCCGAGCTGGGGCTGGGTCGTCGTCGCCAACGCATTCCTCGGGCTGAACCAGGGCCTCGCCTGGTCGACCACCGTCATCATGAAGATCGACCTCGCCGGCCCCCGGCGGCGCGGGCTGGCGCTGGGGCTGAACGAGGCGGCCGGGTATGGGGCGGTCGCGCTCGCGGCCGGGGTGACCGGGGCGCTTGCCGCGACCTACAGCCCGCGGCCCGCGCCGTTCCTGCTCGGGATCGGCATCGCCGGAGTCGGCCTCTTCCTCTCCATATTCCTCGTGCGCGACACCGGAGACTTCGTCATCGAGGAGGCGCGCCTGCTCGGAGAGAGTGCCGGCGCGCGGGGGCTACGCGAGACGTTCGTGCAGACGAGCCTGCGCGACCGGTCACTCTCGGCGATCTGCCAGGCCGGGCTGGTCAACAACCTCAACGACGCGCTCGTGTGGGGGCTCATGCCCATCTTCCTCGCTCGCGAGGGCCTGCCGCTCGGGCGCATCGGCGTGGTCGCAGCCGTGTACGCCGGTTCGTGGGGCCTGTCGCAGCTCGCCACCGGCGCATGGTCCGACCGGGTCGGGCGCAAGCCCCTCATCGTGGCGGGGCTCTGGGTGCAGGCCGCGGGCATCGCCGTGCTGGCGGTCGCGGGCACCTATTCGGGGTGGCTCCTCGCCGGCCTGGTCATGGGGCTCGGCACCGCGCTCGTGTACCCGACACTCATTGCAGCCGTCAGCGACCATTCCCATCCGACGTGGCGGGCGTCCGGGGTGGGCGTGTACCGCTTCTGGCGCGACCTCGGGTATGCCGTCGGCGGCTTGCTGGTCGGCGTAGTTGCCGACCTCGCGACCCTCGAGGCCGCGATCCTCGTGGTCGCGACCATCACGGCGTGCTCAGGGTTCGTCGTGGCGGCGAGGATGCAGGAAGCGGATCGGGTGACTTACGAGCCGGCCGACTGACTCACCACTCGATGCCGGTGCAGACGCAGAACTCGTTGTCCTCCGGATCGGCCAGCGTGACCCAACGGGTTTCACCCAGGCTCCGGACGCCGTCGTGGAGTCGCCGTGCCCCGAGCGCCTCGAGTCGCTTGATCTCGGGTTCGATCTCGTCGGCGACGATGTCGACGTGCATGCGGTTCTTCCCTGGCTTCGGCTCCGGCACCTGCTGGAGCACGAGCGGCGAGGCGTTCGTTTCGTCGGGAACGAGAATCGCGACCGACCCGTCCGAGTAGTACACGCGGTAGTCGAGGGCCTGCCGCCAGAACTCCATCAGCTTCTCGGGGTCGGAGCAGTCGAGGACGAGATCGAGTCGTGCCTTGCGGCCCATGGCGCCACCCCCTGGAAAGCACCATGCTGCCTCACCAGCCGGACGACCGAGCCAGACTGTCCCGTGGGCTTCTACCAGGACCAGGTCCTACCTCGCGCGACCGATGTGCTGCTCGGCGGCCGGGAGTTCGCTCGGCTGCGGGCGCGGGCCGCGGCCGGGCTCGAGGGCGAGGTGCTCGAAGTGGGCTTCGGCTCGGGCCGGAACGTCCCGCACTATCCGCCCGCGATCACGAGGGTGCGAGCAGTCGATCCCGCCACCGTGGGACGGAGGTTGGCGGCGAAGCGGATCGCGGCGAGTCCGGTCCCGGTCGAGTACGTCGGGCTCGACGGCCAGGATTTGCCGCTCGAGGACGAAACCGTCGACCACGTCCTCACCACCTGGACGCTCTGCACGATCCCGGCTGTCGAGCGCGCCCTGGCCGAGATCCGCCGGGTGTTGCGCCCGGGCGGATCGCTCCATTTCCTCGAGCACGGTCGATCGCCGGACCGGAAGGTCCTTCGCTGGCAGGACCGCCTCACCCCGATCCAGCGGCGGATCGCCGGCGGCTGCCACCTGAACCGGCCGATCGACCGCTTGGTGCGCAACGCCGCGCTCGAGGTGACTCGCCTGGACACCTACTACATCCGAGGCCCAAAGCCGCTCGGCTACATGTTCGAGGGTGTAGCTACCAAGGGATAACGACCGCCGGAAACGCGACGTGGAGATCGGGCGGGGCACGTAGGATCGAGGCGATAACCGGTCACCGTTAGGTGCGCCGAGCCGTTACCCGGCTGGTCCCGCTCGCCGCCCGGCTTCCGCTCGGGCCGGTGGCGTCGCTGCTGCTGGTCGACTTCGCCGACGAGTGGCTGACCTTCCTTCCCGCGGTGTCGATCGACGCCATCCGCCACGCTCTCCCTGCCGGCGCTCGCCGTTCCACCCATGATCGGCGCGGCGGCCGACCGCGTCGGGCTCTCCGCCGGTCTCGGTGTGTTCGCGCTCGTCCCGGTGACAATCCTGCTCGTCACGGCCGCCCCGCTGCCCGGTCGGCTGCGTAGTCTCTGGCCGTGGTCGAGGTCGTCGTCGCTGCGGTCGTCGGCTATCTGCTCGGCACCTTCCCGTCGGCGGACGTCGTGAGTCGAATCGCCACCCGCGGCCGGGTCGACCTGCGGGCCTCGGGGAGCGGCAATCCCGGCGGCCTGAACGCGATGAAGCAGATCGGCACCGCCTGGGGCGTCGTCGTGATCGTGGCCGACATCGTGAAGGGCGTGATCGCCGGGTTCGCCGGCATGGCCATCGGCGGCGACGGGGCAGGGTACGCGGCCGCGACGACGAGCATGGCGGGGCACATCTTCCCGGTGTGGAGCCGGTTCAAGGGAGGCAAGGGCGTCGCCACATCGGCCGGGGCGTGCCTGGCGGTGTTCCCGGCCTTCTTTCCCATCGACGCGGTGGTCGCGGTCTTCGGCGCCGCCCGGACCCGCAATCCCGAGCGCACCATCTTGGTCAACGCGGTCGTCTGGGTCGGGTCCGCGCTGGTGTGGTGGCTGGTCGATGTGCCCAACCTGTGGGGGCCCGAGCCTTCTTGGGGGCTGGTGGCGTTCTCGGCGTCGGGCTCGGGCATGATCGTGTGGAAGTTCGCCGCCGCCGCCCGGGTGAGCCGAAGCGACCTGGCGGCATGACCACCGCGCTCGTCACCGACTCCAACGCCCAGATGCCGGCGGAGCTGCGCGACCGCTATGGCGTGCGGGTGGTGCCCCTCACCGTGGTCGTCGACGGCGAGCCCTACCGCGAGGGCGTGGAGATCACGACCGCCGAGTTCTACGAACGCCTCTCGGCCGGCGCCGAGGTTTCGACGTCGGCCCCGGCGCCCGGCGACGTCATGAAGGTGTACGAGGAGGCGGGCGCGGCCGGCGCGACGGAGATCCTCTCGATCCACATCGGCTCGAACACCTCCGGGACGGTGAACTCGGTGAAGCTCGCCGTCGACGCGAGCCCGGTCCCGGTGGACGTGGTCGACACGGGCACTGCGTCCTTCGCGGTCGCCTGCTGCGTGTGGGCCGCCGGCGAGGTGCTCGAGCGCGGCGGCAAACTCGGGTCCGCCGCCGCCGCCGCTCGCGCAGCGGCGGACGAGGTCGGCAACGTGTTCATCGTCGGCGGTCTCGACCTCGCCCGGCGCGGCGGCCGCCTTGCCGAGGGCGCGGACGCCGGCGAGGGCGTTCCCGTCGTCGCCCTGACCGGTGGGCAGATGCAGTCGGTGGCGCAGGTCCACGACGTCGAGGCCGCCGTCGACGCCATGGCCGAGTACCTCCAGACCACCGCCGCCGGGAAGCCCCAGCGCGTGGGAGTCGGGGACGCGGTGGCGCGCGAGCTGGCGGACGCGTTCGAGGCCCGGCTGCGTCCCTTGCCCGAGGTCGCCGAGCTCGTGCGTTACGAGATCGGGCCGTCCGTGGGTGCGCACACCGGCCCCGGCACCGTCGGCGCCTGCTTCTTTCCTGCGTAACTAGCCCGCTCCGACGCGTGGTGCTCACGGCCGCGTTCCTGATCGGATGGGGGCTGGCCCAGCTGCTCGGTGCGGTCATGGTCCGGCGCGGCAACTCGCTGCTGTACGTGATCGGCGGGATTCTCGCGGTCGGGGCCGGGGTGCTCGCGCTCGCCTGGCCCGACATGACCCTGTTCGTGTTGGTCGTCTTCGTTGGCTGGTCGCTGATCGTCTGGGGGGTCATCGATGTGCTGGGTGGCTTCGCCGTCCGGGGCCTCCCGTACTGGTGGCTGTACGTGGTGCGCGGCGTCGTCTCGGTCTGGCTGGGGTTCTTCGCCCTCCATCGCGAGGTCCTCACCATCGAGGTGCTGACCTTCGTGATCGGCATCCAGATCATCATGTGGGGAGTCGGCGACCTCATGGTCGCCCACCTGCTCCACGACGCCAAGACCGACTGGATGGGCATGAAGGCAACGGACCGCCGGAGCGCGCCCGCCAAGCCGGCCCGTAAGCCGGCTAAGCGCAAGGCCACCCGCCGGTAAACGCCTCGCTACTTCAGATAGCTCGCGTCGTCGCCCTCGGCTTCTGTGCCGAGGGCGTCGAGCGCTGTGGCCGCCGACAGGATCACCAGCGAGCACCCCGCCCGCACGCACGGGCGCCCCTTCGCGTCCAGCACCGTCCCCTCGGCCCGGAACCGCTCCCGCGTCTGCTCGGTCAGACGGGCTTCCACCCGATAGGTGCGCCCCACCCGAACCGGGTAGTCGAACGTCGCGCTGGTCTCGTGGGTGACGGCGAACTTGCCGCCCACCGCGATCGCTGCCCACGCCATCGCCTCGTCGAGCACCGCCAGGGTGACGCCACCGTGCACGTACGTCGGCGCGCCCGAGAAGGCTGCGTCGAGCGAGTACTCCGCGAACACGAGGTCGGCCTCGTCGTCGTGGAAGAACGGCAGCTGCATGCCGCGGTCGTTCGTCGCATCGCACACGAAGCAGTTGGACTCGAAGCCCCAGCGCGAGTTCTCCAGCCGCCGTACCGTCACAGAGGGCGACCCTACTGTCCGGTTACCGGCGCTTGACCAGCCAGCGCAGCTTCTCGGCCTTCTCGAACGCGGCCTCGCCCGCGAGCTGACCGATCGAGGTGGACACCGTCGGATAGACGTGCATGAACTGCGACAACTCGCTGAGTTTCACGCCTTCCTCGATCGCCAGCGCGAACTCGTGGATCATCTCGCCCGCCGCCGGCGCGAGTATGTGCGCGCCGACAATCTTCTTCTTGTCGGTGACGATCATGATCGCGCCCTCAGCGGCCCCGTCGGCCCGGGCCCGGTCGTTGTGCTCGAGGTCCTGGTGCCACACCTCGATGTCGTCGCCGTGCTGCTCCCGCGCTTCCGCCTCGGTGAGGCCGGCGTGTGCGAGCTCGGGGTCGGTGAACGTGCACCACGGCACGCTCGCGACCACCTTGCCCTTCCCGGGGAAGAACATGTCCCGCACCGCCCGCACCCCCTCGTACGCGGCGGCGTGGGTGAACAGGAAGCGGCCGGCGAGGTCGCCCGCCACGTACACGGTGTCGACGGTGGTGCGGCCCCGGTTGTCGACCACAATGCCCTTGCGCTCGGTCTTGATGCCGAGCTCCTCGAGGCCCAGGTTCTGCATGTTCGGCACGCGGCCCACCGCGACGAGCAGCTCGTCGGCCGCCCATTTCGCCGGCTTGCCGTCCTGGGTGCCGTGCACCACCTTCTTCCCGCCCTCGACCGTGACCTTCTCGGTCTCGATGTTGAAGCGAAGGTCGACGCCTTCGGTGCGCAGCTTGTCGACGAGCCGGTCGACGAGCGCGGGCTCGTCCTTGGGCAGGATGCGCGGCCCCTTCTGGAGCAGCGTCACCGGGATGCCGAGCCGGGTGAAGCCCTGCACCATCTCGACCGCGATCGGCCCGCCGCCGATGTTCACGAAGCTGGCCGGCGGGTCTTCGAGCTCGAAGAGGCTCTCGCTGGTCACGAAGCCCGCCTCGGCGAGCCCGGGGACCGGCGGCTCGGCCGGCCGGCTGCCGCAACACAACAGCACGTAGCGGGTTTCGAGCGTCCGGTCACCGACCTGCACCGAGTTGGGGCCGGTGAGACGGGCGGAGCCGTAGACGATCTCGACGCCCATCTCCTCGAACCGGGCCGGGTTGTCGTCGGTGCCGGCGATCTCCTGCTGGACGGAGCGGATGCGCTTCCACACCCGGCCCCGGTCGATGGTGGGCTCCACCGACTGGATGCCGAAGTCGTCGGCGGTGCGCATGTGGTGAGCGACCTTCCCCGAGGCGAGCAGCGCCTTGCTGGGGACACATCCGGTCCAGAGGCAGTCGCCGCCGACCCGGCCCCGCTCGGCCACCGCCACCTTGAGGTCGAGGGTGGCGGCGAACTCGGCGGCGACCATGCCGCCCGAGCCCATCCCGACGATCACCAGGTCGTAGCGGTCCATCCTTCTCTCCTCCGTCGGACTCGCTCGGCCGCAGGGTACCTGCGGCCGCCCTTCGGGACGCTCGCCTCCCCGCGAGCTCACTTGCGTCGTGGACGACGACGGGTGGCCGGCCGTCCTCGGCCAGACCTCGTTCCACCCGTAGTTCTCCTGCTCGAGGCGCGGTCGCCCCAGGAGGCTCCTCCTACCGCAATCCTCCTGGGGCTCCCGCGCGTCTGTCTCTACGCGGGCGCGAGCTCCTCGGGGATGCCGTCGACGTAGACGACCCGGCGGGTGCGGACGGCGGGGACGGCGGCGCCCGGCGTGATCGTGCCGACCAGGTTGAGCGGGTCGGTGGCGTTCACGACGACCCGCTCCTCCGTGAGGGGGAGTTTGCGGACATGGGAGAGCTGCTCGGCCGCGGCCGGGAGCGCGAACTGCTCGCCGCTGAAGCCGGAGGCGAAGCGGCCGCCCCGCACGAGCCCGCGGTCCTCCAGGCGGCGCAGGGCGCGCTGCACGTCGCGCCAGGGGAAGCGAATCGACTCGCGCCGGGCGAGGTCACGGAACACGACGCCCCACCGGTTCAGGAGCAGCTCGGCGAAGGCCTCGGCGAGCTCCTCGCGGTCGCCGTCGGCGGGCGGGACCGAGGCCACCAGCGACCACCGACCGGGCGCCGAGCCCCGGCCGGGCGCCGTCCGCCGTAGCCGCGAGAGCCGCCCCGTCTCGACGGT
>JACDBD010000420.1 GCA_013695115.1 Actinomycetota bacterium
GGCCGGTTCGCGGCGTGGTGGGCGGCGGCCGCGGTCAGCGGGCGGCTCGATCCCTGGCCGCCCGATCCCGCCGCACTCGGCGAGACGGTGTCCCGGCTGCGCTGGTTCGTGTGGGACGCGGGCGAGCCCGTCACGGGATGGGTCTTGCGGGTCGCGGTCGAGGACCCGGATGCCGGCCGGGCGTGGGCCCTCGACGCCCGCGACCCCGGTTGATCCATTGGGCCTGATCCGGCGCGAGCTACGCGATTCTCCGCGAGCATCGGGGCCTGAGCCCTGGAGTCCGGCCCCCTAGAGTCCGCCGGTGGGCGCCACCGGCTTCTTCGGACTGGAGCGCACCGAGGACCCGCGCGCGTGGCGGATGAAGGTGGTCCCCGAGCTGTGCTCGGGGATGGGCGCGTTGTTCGGCGGGTGCGGCCTCGGCGCCGCGATCGAGGCCCTGGAGGTCACCACCGGCCGACCCCTCGTCTGGGCCACCGCCCAGTACCTGTCGTTCGCCCGGCCGCCGGCGGTCATCGACCTCGGCATCACCGAGTCCGTGCGCGGCCACCAGGTCTCCCAGGGGCGTGCCGTCGCTTGTGTCGACGGCGAGGAGATCCTCACCGTGAACGCGGCCCTGGGTCGCCGCGCGCTGCGGTGGTCGGGCGCGTGGGCGGTGCGGCCGGAAGTGCCGCCGCCCGACGAGTGCCGGCCTCGGGTGCTCCAGGAGCGCCACCAGGGGTCGATCATGGACCGCCTCGACATGCGCCTGGCCCACGCCCGCGACTTCGAGGACCTCGACGGGGAGCCGGGCGACGGCCGCAGCGCGCTGTGGGTGCGGCTCCCCGACCTCGACGTGTCGGCGGCGGCGCTCGCCATCGTCGGCGACTACGTGCCGTTCGGGATCGGGCAGGCGCTGGGCGGTCGCACCGGCAGCAACAGCCTCGACAACACCCTCCGGGTGGCCCGGCGCGCGCCCACGGAATGGATCCTGGCCGACGTGCGGGTGCACGCCGTCGCCGACGGCTTCGGGCACGGGCTCGTGCACCTCTGGGCCGAAGACGGCACGCTGTTGGGCACGGCCAGCCAATCGGCGATCGTGCGCGAGCGGGGAGACTGATCACGTATGCAGCAGAGGCACGGCATCACGGTTCCGTTCGAGGGTGTGCCGCTCCACGCGCACCGCGAGTGGTTCGAGGAGGCGGAGGCGCTCGGATACACCGACGTGTGGTCGGCCGAGGCCGGAGGCGCCGACGCGTTCACGCCGCTGGCGCTGGCGGCGGCGTGGGCGCCGAAGCTGCGTCTCGGCACCGCGATCGTTCCCGCCTACACGCGCGGCGCGGCGACCCTCGCCCAGACTGTCGCCAGCATGGCGCAGGCCGCACCGGGACGGTTCGCGCTGGGCATCGGCACGTCGTCCAACGTCATCGTGGAGAACTGGAACGGCATCCCGTTCGAGAACCCGTACCAGCGCGTCCGCGACACGATCCGGTTCCTGCGGTCCGCGCTCGCGGGCGAGAAAGTGACGCAGGACTACGAGACGTTCTCGGTGAAGGGGTTCCGGCTCGGCATCCGGGTCGACGAGGTCCCGCCCATCCTGGTGGCCGCGCTGCGCCCGGGGATGCTCAAGCTGGCCGGCACCGAGGGTGACGGCGCCATCATCAACTGGCTCTCGGCCGACGACGTCAAGACGGTGGTCCCGCACGTCGGCGAGGGCAAGGAGGTCGCGGCGCGGATCTTCGTGATGCCGTCGGAGGACACCGACACCGTCCGCTTCGTCGGAAAGCGGGCGATCGCGGCGTACCTGAACGTGCCCGTGTACGCCCAGTTCCACGAGTGGCTCGGCCGCGGCGACATCCTGGCGCCGATGTGGGACGCGTGGAAGGCGGGCGACCGGGATGCCGCGACCGCCGCCATCCCCGACTCGCTCGTCGACGAGCTGATCGTGCACGGATCGGCCGCGGACTGCCGCGACCACCTGGATCGCTACGCCGCCAACGGCGTCACCACACCCGCACCGGCGATCCTCGCCGGGCCCGACGACGCCCGCCAGGCGATGCGCGATCTCGCGCCGGCGGCGGCAAAGGCGTAGCCTGGTGTCTGCGGGCCGCGTTCCCTCTCCCTCCTTTGGAGGTGGCGCTTTCCCTCCGGGAGAGACGATGGCCGCCACTGCCACCGCGCACGGGACCAAGGCCGTGATCATCGAGGTCGCCCTGCGCCGCTTCGCCGACCACGGCTACGCCGGCACCAGCCTCAACGACATCGCCGACGAGGTCGGCATTCGCCGCCAGAGCCTGCTGCACCACTTCTCGTCGAAGGATGCGCTCTACCGGGCGGTGGTCCTCGAGTCGTTCGCCGACTGGCTGGCCCTGGTCGAGGGCGCGATCCAGAAGCAGGAGCGCACCGGCTGGCCCCAGGTCGAGCGGGTGCTGCGGGCGGCGTTCGAGTTCTTCGAGGAGCACCCCGAGTTCGTGCGCCTGGCCCGCTGGGAGGCGCTGGTCGGGGGGCCGATCCTCACCGAGGAACTCGGGGCGCTGCTACGACCGCTCTTCGATCGGGGCGTCGGCTTCCTCGAACGGGAGATGGACGCCGGCCGTCTCAACCGCTACGACGCCCGCCAGCTGTTGCTGACCGGCTACGGGGCGATCCTCTCCTACCTCTCCGACGCGCCGCTGATCAGCTCGCTCGTCGACGACGACCCGCTCAGCCCCGTCGCGCTCAAGGAGCGGCGCGAGCACGTGATCGACGTCCTGCGGAACGCCTTGGAACCGCGTTAGGAGCTGCCATCGCCGAACGAGGGGCCGGGTCCCCGGCCCCCGCCTGCCAGCTGCGTGCGGAGCGGCGAGCGAAGCGAGCGCGACCAGAGAGCTAGAACTTCGCGCCTTCTCGCCAGCGCTCGACCAGCGCGGCGTCGCCGAGCATCTCGATGCTCGAAGCCGGTGCCCGGCCGATCGTGACGAGGAGAAGGTCGGAAGCCGGGCCCCGCAGCGCGACGTCGCCCTTGGCGTGCTCCCGGCTCACCTCCAACCCGTCCGGTGCCAGCCGAACCCGCCACTCGCCATCGATATCGGTGCAGTGCCAGTGGATCGTCTCGCCGTCGCCCCGCAGCCCGTCGCTGCCGATCACCCGCATGACACCGAAGTACTCGTCGATGGCGTCGACAGCGTGGTGGGCGTCGACGGCCTCGGGCTCGCCGGCGGCGTTCTGCATGTCCCACCGGTGCACCGCGGTCTCGTTGGCGGTGCGGCGGGCCCAGAAGCCAGTGGTGGCGAGGTCGGGCACCCACGTCCAGCAGCGCTGGTCGGGGCCGACCTCGGCCAAGCGATCGGCGAGCGCAGCCGCGCCCTCTGCGACCCAGTCGGCGGCGCGGTTGTCGTCGGGGGCGGGCTCGTAAGCGTCGAACGGATGCATGCCGTCCTCGGGAGTCCGGTCGAGGTTGGCGCGCACCCACCGGTGGTGCCCGCCGATGTGCTCGAGCAATCGGTGCACCGTCCACTCGGGGCACGACGGCACCAGCGCATCCATCTCCGTCCCGCGCGCCGCGTTGGCGAGCGCGGTCGCGTTCGAGTGCAGGGCAGCGATGTAGTCGTCGTGCGTCACAGGTTGTCCAAGTGGGGGTCGGGCTCGAACGGTTGCACGAGCTCGGGGCCGTCGTTGTCGGCGCTGTTCACGAGCGGGCTCACCGGATAGACGGCGACGAGGTCGTCGGGCGTGGGGACGAGGAGTCGCCGGAGAACACCGGGATCGGAGGCGGGGTCGAGCCAGGTCTTCCAGGCCGACTCGGGGAGGATCACCGGCATGCGGTCGTGGATGGGTTCCAGCAGGTCGTTGGCATCGGTCGTGACGATCGCGCACGATCGCAGCCAGCCTTCGTCGTCGCCTTCGGCCTGGGGGTCCTTCCAGATCTCCCACAGGCCGGCGAAGGCCATGGGCTCTCCCGAGCGCAGGTGCACGAACATCGGCTGCTTGCGCTTCTGGCCCGGCTGCTTCTGCCACTCGTAGAATCCGTCGGCGGGGATGATGCAGCGGCGCTTCTCGAACGCCTTCCGGTAGGCGGGCTTGTCGGCCACCGACTCGGCCCGGGCGTTGATCAGCCGGTCGCCCATCTTCGGGTCCTTGGCCCACGACGGCACCAGGCCCCAGCGCAGGCTGGACAGGATCGTGCGGTCCTGGCGCCGCCGGACCGCCGGGACCTCGGCCCGGGGCGCCACGTTGTAGTGGGGCTCGTACCCCTCGATCCGGACCTCGTCGACCCCGAACCGCTCCGCCAGCAGCTCGGGTGACGACGCCTGGACGTAGCGGCCGCACATGGGGCGCACGGTACCTGTGCCCGACGTCACCGCCCGCGGGCTTGCATCGGACGCTCCGACCCGTCAGAATCAGACCGAACGGTCGGTATTTTTTGTGACACCGGACACACCGGACAATTCCGGAGGCGAGCGATGGACACGGCCACCACCACCAAGCTCGGCAAGGGCGAGCGCACCCGCCGGCGCATCGTCGAGCGGGCCGCGCCGGTGTTCAACCAGCGGGGCTTTGCCGGCGCGTCGATGAACGAGCTGGTCGCGGCCACCGGACTGGAGAAAGGCGGCATCTACAACCACTTCGGCAGCAAGGAGGCCCTGGCGATCGAGGCGCTCGACTACTCGGTGTCGCTGCTGGTCGACCGCTTCACGCGCGCGCTCGAGAGTCCCGAGCACGCGGCCGACCGGCTGGCGGCGCTGATCGACGCGTTCGCCGACCTCGAGGGCCACCCCGACGTCCCCGGCGGCTGCCCGGTGGCCAACACCGCGCTCGAGTCCGACGACACCAACCCCGAGCTGTGCACGCACGCCCGCACCGCCATGGACTCCTGGCACCGACTCATCGGGTCGATCGTGAAGACGGGCGAGCAGCGGGGCGAGCTGCGGGCCGACACCGATCCCTATGCCCTCGCCACCGTCATCACCGCGACCCTCGAGGGCGCGCTCATGCTCAGCCGCCTCATGCAGAAGCCCGCGCACATGCACCGAGCCGCTGCTCATCTGAAGGCCCACGTCGACTCGTTGAGAGCGGGTGCGTGATGGCGTACGCAGCTGTCCCCCCCGCTGCGACGCCGCCCGCGCCCGCCCTCGGCGAGGTCGTGGGCCTTCAGAACGGCGCGACCGTCACGGTGCGCCCGATCGAACTGACCGACGCCTTCAAGCTGCGGCGCATGTTCGAGCGGCTCTCGCCCGAGACCGTGTACCACCGGTTCTTCGCGCCGATCCCGACGCCGCGGGACGAGATGCTGGTGCACATCTCCGGGGTAGACCACGCGACGCGTGAGGCGTTGGTGGCCGTGGCCGCCGACGGCGAGGTCGTCGGGATCGCCCAGTACGAGGGCCGCGCCGGTGGGGACGAGGCCGAGGTGGCGATCACGGTCGAGGATGCCTGGCAGGGGTCCGGCCTCGGGACCGAGCTGCTGCAGCACCTCGGCAAGCTCGGCGCGCGGCGCGGGTTGGTCGGCTTCACGGCCATCGTGATGGGCGAGAACAGCGCCGCGGTGCGCTTCCTCAAGCGGCTCTCGCCCGAAACCACCGTGCAGCTCGACCGAGGTGAGTACGTGGTCTACGCGCCCTTGCGCCGCCCTCCCGCCCGCGGTCGGGCGCCGGGCCGGTCCGCCACCCGGTAGACGAGGCGGAGGCCCGACCAGGTCTCGTCGATCGCGCACACCTTGTTGTCGACGAGCCCACCGGGTATGCCGATCTCGCGCACGACGTCCTCGGTCATGTCGGTCGACACCCCCGAGGCCCGCTTGGGCCAGGCGATCCACAGGCCGCCGTCGGGATCGAGGGCGCGCTCGAGACCGGCGAAGCGGCGGGAGAGCTGAGCCCGGCTCGTGACGAAGCACACGATCACATCGGCGCGCCCGCGCGTGTGCTGGCGGACCTCGACACCCGCAGGCAGCTTGCCGAGCGTCCGGTCGAAGCCCGCGGGCACCTCCCCCACGATCGCCAGGCGCGTCTCCTCCTTGATACCGAGCTTCTTCGGCAGCGGGGTGCCCGAGTAGCCCGCGGTCTTCGTCATGCGGTCCCATCCTCCACCGGGTCCGGTGATTCCCGCTCCGGTGATTCGTAGCGCGCGAACTCCGGAACCGCGGCCGCGAGCGCGAGCACGCCGACGATGCAGATCACGCCGCCTGAGACAACCGACACCGTCGGCGTGAACACCGATGCCACGACACCAGCCTCGAAGTCGCCGACCCGCGGCCCTCCCGCGACCACCACGATGTGGACGGCCGAGAGCCGGCCCCGCAGGTCGTCGGGAACCGACTGCTGGAGGATCGTTCCCCGGAACACCGCCGAGATCACGTCGGCCGCACCCGCAACCGCCAGACACCCGAACGCCAGCCACAGGAGGTCGCCGACGAGCCCAAACGCGGTGATGCCGAGTCCCCAGATCCCCACCGCCACGAGCACGGCCAGCCCCTGGCGGCGGACCCGCCCGACCCAGCCGGTCGTGAGCGCGCCGAGGAGCGCGCCCACCGCCACGGCCGAGAAGAGCGCGCCGACCACTTCCTCGCCCCGGTGGAACTGGGTGAGCGCGAGGACGGGGAACAGCGCGCGGGGCATCCCGAAGATCATCGCGATCAGGTCGGCGGTGAACGTGGTCTGGAGCACGCGTCGGCCCTTGAGGAAGCGGAATCCCTCGACCACCCCCCGCCAGCCCGTCGTCGCCCGGCCCATAGTGTCGGAGCCGCCGTTGCGGGGCGGCTGGGGCGACATCAGCAGCGCGGTCACGATCGCGCCGGCGAAGCTGGCGACATCGAGCCCGTACGCCCACGACAGGCCGATGCTGCCGACAATGAGCCCGCCGACCGCGGGACCGACGATCTGGCAGGTCTGCCACATCACCTGGTTGAGCGCGAGCGCCTGTGGGAGCTGCGACGCGGGGACGGTGTTGGGCGTGGTCGCCGACCGGGTCGAGAGCGAGAACCCCGCCAGTCCGCCCGACAACCCGGCGCCGACGTACACGAGCAGCAAGTGGGGCCGCCCCGCCAGCGCGCCGAGGAGCAAGACGACCGAGGCGACGGCCTGGCCGCCGGCGGCCACGACCATGAGGCGGCGGCGGTCGATGCGGTCGACGAGCGGACCGCCGAGGAGCGTCATCACGATCAGCGGGCCGAGTTGGGCCACACCGATGATCCCCACGGCCGCGGACGAACCGGTCAGCTGGAACACCTGGATGAAGACCGCGACCAGCGTGATCTGCGAGCCGGTCTGCGAGATCAGCTCCCCCGTCCACAGCAGCCGGAAGTCGCGGTGACGCCGCAGCGGTGTCGTGTCGACGGCGAGGCGCCTGATACCGGCCGCCACGCGCTTCCCGCGGCCGTCCGGGAACACGTCGGGGCGAGGTGGGGTTGTCACGGCGCGGGGTATCTTGTCCGCCTTCGCTCCCCACGAGCGACCGGTTTCCTCCCCTTTTACAACCAGCTCCCTAACGACCAGGAGACGACGACATGACCATCCGACTGGGTGACGAGGCCCCCGACTTCAACGCCGAGACCACCGAGGGAACGGTCGACTTCCACGACTACCTCGGTGACGGCTGGGGGATGTTGTTCTCCCACCCCAAGGACTTCACCCCGGTGTGCACCACCGAGCTGGGCGCGCTGGCCAAGCGCAAGGGGGAGTTCGACAAGCGCAACGTGAAGCTCATCGGCGTCAGCGTCGATCCGCTCGAGTCGCACCAGGGCTGGTCCAAGGACATCGAGGAGACCCAGGGCACTGCGCCCAACTTCCCGCTGATCGCGGACGCCGACAAGAAGGTGGCCAACCTCTACGACATGATCCACCCGAACGCCAGCGACACTGTCACGGTGCGCAACGTGTTCATCATCGGGCCCGACAAGAAGGTGAAGCTGATCATCACGTACCCGCAGAGCACCGGCCGCAACATCGACGAGCTCCTGCGGGTGATCGACTCGCTCCAACTGACCGCGGGCTACAGCGTCTCGACCCCGGTGGACTGGAAGGACGGCGACGACACCATCATCATCCCGGCGATCTCCGACGAGGACGCCAAGGAGAAGTTCCCCAAGGGCTGGAAGACGCTGAAGCCCTACCTTCGGGTCACCCCTCAGCCGAACAAGTAGCGCCAGGCGCCCAGAGCGGGGAAGCCGGCTACACGTACCCCATCGGGTCGACGGGGGTGCCGTTGACCCAGACCTCCCAGTGGAGGTGGGGGCCGGTCGAGTAGCCGGTCGAGCCCACGTAGCCGATGACCTCGCCGGTGGTCACCTGCTGACCGGGTGACACCGCGACGCGCGACTGGTGCGCGTACAGGGTGGCAAGGCCGTCGCCGTGGTCGACGAGGACCGCGTTGCCGTACCCGCCGCGCGGGCCCGCCTCGAGCACGGTGCCGTCTCCGCCGGTGCTGATGGGCTGACCGTACGAGCAGCTGATGTCGACGCCCGTGTGCAGCCGGCGGGTGCCCGAGATTGGGTGGACGCGGTAGCCGAATCCGCTGGCCACGCTGCCGTCGCAGGCCCACTTGAGCCTGCCGTTGCCACTCCCCCGGCTGACGCCCTGCGACAGCGCGGCCTGCTCGGCCTGGAGCGCGGCGAGCTGCGCCTCCCAGGAGTCCTTCTGGGAGGAGATCGTCGCGAGGAGCTGCGCCTCGCTCGCCTCCTCGGCCTCGGCGGCCGCGCGCGCCGGCTCGTGCTCGGCCCGCAGCCGCTCGACCTCGACCCGCTGGGCCTCGGCGACGGCGCGCGCCTTCTCGGCGGCGGCCTGCTGCTCCTCGAGCAACTCCTGGGCGGCGTCGACGTCATCCTGGAGCGCGTCGTAGTGGTCGATCTGCGCCTGGGCATCGCGGGCGACGTCGCCGAGGTAGCGGCTGGCCGTGATCCCCTTGCGCGGGTTGTTCTGGAACGCCAGGACCGACATGACCTGGGATCCGGTGCCGGCGTTGCGGTAGAGCGTCGCGGCCGAGTTCTCGAACTCGCCCTTCGACGCGTCGATCTCGGCCTGGAGCCGGTCGATCTCGAGCTGGAGCGCGGCCACGTCGGCGGCGATGCGGTCGACTTCCCGCTGGGCCGCCTGCTGGCGGCCGGTGGCCTCGGAGATCTGGGCGTCGAGGGCGTCGGCGACGGCTTCGAGCTCGGCCCGCCGGCCCTGGATCTCCTTGAGCTGCGCGACCGCGAGGGTCTCCTCCGCCGAGGCTTCGCCGATGGCGTCCTTGAGCGCGCGCTGCGACTTGGGGTCGGGGTTGGGCTCGCCCGCGAACGAAGCGCCCGAGAACGAAGCGGAGGCGGTCGCGGCGAGGCCCGCCACGAGCGCGAGCGCGACCAAGGACCGGAGCGGGCGGAGGGGCATCACCGACTGGTCAGCGTAACAACACCAGCAACAGTGGCAACATCAGCCCCCGGAAGCCCTTGAGGTGTATGGGCAGGGTCGGGGGTCAGACCCGGAGGAAGCGGCGGAGGCCGATGGACGAGCCGAGCACGCCGATCAGGGCTCCCAGCGGCAGGATGATCCAGAGGCCGATGAAACCCGCGTTGGACGTCGTGACGTAGAAGCCCTCGAAGAAGCCCTCGCGGTTCTCGATCGTGCCGAACAGCCATTGGAGCACGAACACCCCACCCACCGCCATCCCGGCGCCGACCGCTCCCTGCACGAGGCCCTCGAGCATGAACGGGATGCGCACGAACCAGTTCGACGCGCCCACGAGCTTCATGACCTCGATCTCGCGTCGCCGGGCGAACGTCGCCAGGCGGATGGTGTTGACGATCAGGAACAACGCCGACGCCAGGAGCACCAGCGCGAGCCCGATGAACGCCCACCGGAGGAACCCGGTCACGTCGACGAGGTCGCGGATCGCCTCGTCGGCGGTGATCACGACGTCGACCCCGGCGAGCGTCGAGTACCGCGCCTTGAGGTCCTGGGTGTCCTCGACGTTCTGGGGCGCGACCCGGAACGAAGGTGGCAACGCCTCGGCGCTCGTCTCGCTCACGAGGTCGGGCTTGTCGGCGAAGAGGCGCTTGAACTCCTCGTAGGCGTCCTCCTTCGTCAGGAAGAAGAACCGCTTCACCCGCTGGTCGGAGTCGAGCTCCTGGCGCACCTCCTCGATCTGCTCCTCGGTCGGGTTCACGGTCATGAAGACCTCGAACTCGACGCCGTCCTTCCACCGCTGGGTGCCGTGGTCGACCCACTTCTGGAACAGCAGGATGCCACCGAAGAGCACGAGCGAAACCGTGACCGTCAGGATGCCGGCCAGCGTCATGAGCAGGTTCCGGCGCAACGAGATCAGCGTCTCGCGCGCGAAGTACCGCAGCTTGCTCCCCACCGCTTAGCTCCCGACCCCGTAGACCCCGCGGGCCTGATCGCGGACGATCGAGCCCTGGTCGAGCTCGATCACGCGCCGGCGCATGGCGTCGACGATGCGCTGGTCGTGAGTGGCCATCACGATCGTGGTGCCGGTCCGGTTGATGCGATCGAGTAAGCGCATGATGCCGACGGTCGTGGCCGGGTCGAGGTTCCCGCTGGGCTCGTCGGCCAGCAGGATCAGCGGCCGGTTGACGAACGCGCGGGCGATCGACACCCGCTGCTGCTCACCACCGGAGAGCTCGGACGGGAAGCGTTCCTGCTTCTTGGACAACCCGACCAGGTCGAGGATCTGGGGCGTCTGCGCCTGGACCACGTGCCGGGGCCGACCGATCACCTCGGACGCGAATGCGACGTTCTCGTACACGGTCTTGTTCGGGAGCAGCTTGTAGTCCTGGAACACGCACCCGATGTTGCGCCGGAGCTGGGGCACCTTCCACGAGCTCAGCCGGGAGATGTCGCGGCCGGCGACGATGATGCGACCGTTCGTGGCGGGCTCCTCGCGGAGCAGCAGCCGGAGCGCGGTCGACTTCCCCGACCCCGACGGGCCCACGATGAAGACGAACTCGCCCTTCTGCACGTCGAGCGAAAGGTCGCGGAGCGCGACGACATCGCCCTTATAGATCTTGCTGACGTTCTCGAATCGGATCATGCGCGATCAGATCGACTTCAACTCGCGGGGGACGGAGATGGCCTCAGGGTATCAGGCGTCGCCGTTCCGGCGGCGGCGCCACTGCAGGTAGGCCTCGATGAAACCGTCGAGGTCGCCGTCGAGGACGGCCTGGACGTTGCCGGTCTCGTGGATGCCGCGCTCGTCCTTGACCAGCTGGTAGGGCGCGAGCGTGTACGTGCGGATCTGGCTGCCGAACGCGACCTCCTTCTTGTCGCCTGAGAGCTCGTCGAGCTCGCGCTGGCGTTCGGTCCGCTGCCGCTCGGCGAGCCGGGCGGCGAGGATCTGGAGCGCACGCGCCTTGTTCTGCGCCTGGGAGCGCTCGTTCTGAACCGACACGACGATGCCGGTCGGAAGGTGCGTGATGCGGACCGCGGAGTCGGTCACGTTGACGTGCTGGCCACCCGCGCCCGACGACCGGTACGTGTCGACGCGCAGGTCGCCGGGGTCGATCTCGGGTTCCTCGGTCTCGTCGAGGGCCGGGACCGCGTCGAACGACGCGAACGCGGTCTGGCGGCGGGCATTGGCGTCGAACGGCGAGATCCGGATGAGCCGGTGGACGCCCTTCTCACCCGCCAGGAGCCCGTGGGCGTAGCGCCCCTTGATCGTGAAGGTGGCTGAGGTGATGCCGGCCTCGGTGCCGGGCTGGACCTCGTCGAGCTCGACCTCGAAGCCGCGCCGGTCGGCCCAACGCGTGTACATGCGCAGCATCATCTCGGTCCAGTCCTGGGCGTCGGTCCCGCCCGCGCCCGAGTGCACCTCGCAGATCGCGTCGCGCTCGTCGTGCTCGCCGGTGAAGAGGGCACGCAATTCGAGCTGGTCGAGCTCGGCTTCCAGTGACTCGATGCCTGCGGCGAGCTCGGCTTCGACCGAGTCGTCGCCCTCCTCGCGTGCGAGTTCGTACAGGGTCTCGAGGTCGGAGACGCGCGCTTCGAGACCCTCGATCAGGTCGATGTCTTCGCTCACCCGCGCGAGCTCGGTGTTCACTTGGCGCGCCGCCGCCTGGTCGTCCCACAGGTCGGGTCGGCTCGCCGTCGCTTCGAGCTCGGACTTCCGCTCCCCCGCCGCGTCGACGCGCAGGTATCCGTGCGCCTCGTGGACGCGGCGGCGGACATCGACGAGGAGTTCGGTGAAGTCGCGCATTCCGGGTTAGGTCGTTAGGGAGATGGACGGCGGGTGCACCGGGAGGTCGTTAGGGAGATGGCGCTTCAGCGGCCGTGGCAGAGCTTGAACTTCTTGCCGCTGCCGCAGTAGCAGGGCTCGTTGCGGCCGGGGGTCTTCTCGACCCGCACCGGCTGTTGCGGAACGTCCTCGGGCGGGAGCTCGGCGGGCGCCGGCGCCATCGCCCCGCCCTCGAGCATGCCCGCGCCACCGCCCATGTCGCCGTTCCCTCCAATGTCGGGCGGCGGCCCGCTGGCGGCAGCGGCGCGCAGGGCGCCCGATCCCTGGACCGGGTCCTCGGCCGCGCTGTAGCGGACGTTGCGCGGTCCCTGCCGGGGCGCGTCGTCGGCGACGACCTGGAGGTGCGACACGTAGCGCACGAAGTTGTCCTGGGTGAGGTCCATCATCGCCGAGAACATGTCGTAGCCCTCACGCTGCCATTCGGCCAGCGGGTCCTTCTGGCCCATGGCCCGCAGGTTGATGCCCTCGCGCAGGTAGTCCATCTCGTAGAGGTGCTCGCGCCAATGCTGGTCGATGACCGAGAGCATCACGCGGCGCTCGATCTCGCGCAGCGTCTCGGCGCCGACCTCCTCCTCCTTGGCCTCGTACAGGGCCAGGGCATCGTCGGTGAGGAGCGTGACGAGCGCGTCGCGTTCCGGTACCTCGCGGAGCTGCTCGAGCGTGACCTCGGTCGGGTACGTCACCTGGATCTGACGGTGGAGCTCCTCGACATCCCAGTCCTCCGGGTAGTCGCCCGGGCACCAGGTGTCGACCGCGTGCCGTACCGCTCCTTGGATGGCCTCGAGCGCCTCCTCGCGCAGGTCGCCGCCGTCGAGGATCTGCTGCCGGCGCTTGTAGATGACCTTGCGCTGCTCGTTCATCACCTCGTCGTACTTGAGGACGTCCTTGCGGATCTCGAAGTTGCGGTCCTCGACCGTGCGCTGGGCGCGCTCGATCGCCTTCGTGACCATCTTCGCCTCGAGCGGCACGTCGTCGGGGAAGGCCTTGCCCATCACCCAGTTCATCGCGCCGGTCGCGAACAGGCGCATGAGGTCGTCCTCGAGCGAGAGGTAGAACCGGCTCTGGCCCGGGTCGCCCTGCCGGCCCGAGCGGCCCCGCAGTTGGTTGTCGATGCGGCGGCTCTCGTGGCGCTCGGTGCCCAGCACATACAGCCCGCCGAGCTCGCGCACGCGATCGCCCTCCGTCAGACAATCCTCGCGGAGCCGTTCGACCAGCTCCTCGTACTTCTCCCGCGAGTCCTCGGGGGTCGTGCCCGACGCCAGCAGCTCTTGGCGGGCGAGGCCCTCGGGGTTGCCGCCCAGGAGGATGTCGACGCCGCGACCCGCCATGTTGGTGGCCACCGTGACCGCATGCGGCCGTCCCGCCTGGGCGACGATGCCCGCCTCCCGCTCGTGCTGCTTGGCGTTGAGCACTTCGTGCGGGATCCCGCGCCGCTCCAGCAGGCCGGCGAGCCGCTCCGACTTCTCGACCGAGATCGTGCCCACGAGGACAGGCTGACCTCCCTCGTGGCGCTCGGCGATGTCGTCGGCGACGGCGCCGAACTTCGCCGCTTCGGTCTTGTAGATCAGGTCGGGCTCATCGACCCGGACCATGTCCTGGTTGGTGGGGATCGACACCACTTCGAGCCCGTACGTGTGCGCGAACTCGCCCGCCTCGGTCGCGGCCGTGCCCGTCATGCCGGCGAGCTTCTCGTACAAGCGGAAGTAGTTCTGGAGGGTGATCGTCGCCAGCGTCTGGTTCTCCGACTTGATCTT
>JACDBD010000011.1 GCA_013695115.1 Actinomycetota bacterium
CCCGTCGAACCCGCCGGCGGCGGCGTTGGCGGCCGAACGGGCGAAATGGTCGACGAGCTCGCCGATCTGGTCACGCTCGAGGGCCTGAGGCGGTTCGTTGTAGTTGGCCACCGCCGACGGCGCCCACACCGGCAGTTTCGACCAGGTCCCGTCGTTGACGCCGCCGTTGTGCGCGAGCTGGAGGAAGGCGAGGGCGCCGTGGTCGTGGAGGGGGGCGGTGACCTGGCGGAAGTGCGGTACCGCGGCCTCGTTCCACGCGACCGCGTTGTTGCGCATCTGATACGCGGTCGTCGGGTGCACCTGGGCCTGACCGGCGATGATCACGCCCGCGCCGCCCTGGGCCCGCTCGCCGAGGTACCGCCCGTAGCGCTCGCCGTAGAACCCGGGCTCGCCCACCGTCGACGCCGGCTCGACGAACTGGGTGAAGTGGGCGCCGAACACGATGCGGTTGGGCGCGGTCACCGGGCCGATCCGCAACGGAGCGAAGAGGAGAGGGCGGGCGTCGCTCAGGGCTCGGGATCGTAGATGACCTTGCCGCCTGAGAACAGAACGTGTTCTACTTCGGCCGCTGTGCGGGAATTCAACCTGGCGGATCTGTTCGAGGTCGTGGCCGACACCGTGCCGTCCCGCCTCGCGCTCGTCGCCGACGAACGCCGCCTCACCTACGAGCAACTCGACGAGCGCGCCAACCGGCTCGCCCACCACCTCGTCGACGAGGGCGTGACGCCGGGCGACAAGGTCGCGATCTACGCCTGGAACCGGGCCGAGTGGATCGAGGCGATGCTCGCCGCGTACAAGGCGAGGGCCGTCCCCATCAACGTCAACTACCGCTACGTCGCCGACGAGGCCCGCCATATCTTCGAGAACTCCGACGCGGTCGCGGTCGTGCACGAGCGCGCCTTCGCGCCCGTGCTCGATTCGGTCCGCGCCGATCTGCCGCGGCTCCGGCACTTCGTGGTGCTCGAGGACGGCAGCGACGCCCCGTCCGACGCGGTTCCCTACGAGGACGCGCTGGCGGCGGCGTCACCCGAGCGCGACTTCGACCCCCGCTCCCCCGACGATCTCTACTTCCTCTACACGGGCGGCACCACCGGCGTTCCCAAGGGCGTGATGTGGCGGGCCGAGGACATCTTCTTCGCTGCACTCGGCGGGGGCGGCTTCGGCCAGCCCCCGATCGAGAAGCCCGACGAGCTGGCCGAGCGCGTCACCGCCGAGGACGCCCGCTCGATCCAGATGGTCAACGCGCCGATCATGCACGGCGGCGGCCAGTGGATCACGTTCATCACGTTCTACAGCGGTGGCACCGCCGTCTTGAACTGCCAGCGCCACTTCGACCCCGACGAGATCTGGCGCCTGGTCGAACGGGAACGCTGCAACGGGGTGATGGTGGTCGGCGACGCCATGGGCCGCCCGCTGGCCGAGGCGCTGACCGCTTCCGGCGCGTCGTACGACACGTCGTCGGTGATCGTGGTCGGCTCGGGCGGCGCGATCCTCTCGCCCACGGTCAAGGAGCAGCTGCGGGCGGAGCTGCCGAACGCGATGGTGATGGACAGCTTCGGCGCGTCGGAGACGGGCGCGGGCGGGAGCGTGTTCGACACCGACGGCCCCGCCGCCGGTCCTCGCTTCACCATGGGCGAGCACACCACCGTGCTCGACGACGACGTCCGGCCGGTCGAACCCGGGTCCGGTGTCGTCGGGCGGCTGGCCCGTCGGGGCCACATCCCGCTCGGCTACTACAAAGACGAGGAGAAGACCGCCGCCACCTTCCTGACCGCCGCCGATGGCACCCGCTGGGTCATCCCCGGCGACTTCGCCACCGTCGAGGCCGACGGCACGATCACGATGCTCGGGCGGGGCTCGGTCTCCATCACCACCGGCGGCGAGAAGGTGTACCCGGAAGAGGTGGAGGCGGCGCTGAAGTCGCACCCCGACGTCTTCGACGCCGTCGTCGTGGGCGTGCCCGACGACCGCTTCGTCGAACGGGTGGCGGCGATCGTGCAACCCCGGCCGGGCGCCCAACCCGCCCTCGAGGACCTGCAAGCCCACTGCCGCGCGCAGCTGGCCGGCTACAAGATGCCGCGTCGGCTCGTCATCGTGGACGAGATCGTCCGCACCCCCGTCGGGAAGCCCGACTACCGCTGGGCGAAGAAGACGGCAACCGACAACGTTTTGGCGTCGCAAACCCACGCCACACGTGGGTTATCGACGCAAGAACGGTAGGAGAGAGATGGCGGAACTGGGATTCTGGAGCATCGCTGCGGAAGACCCCGACAAGCTCGCGCTGGTCGACCCCGACGAGCGCGAGGTCGACGCCGGCGAGCTGCTGGCGTCGTGCAACCAGGTCGTGCACGGCCTGCGCGCCCTCGGCCTCCAGCCCGGCGACGCGGTCGCGATGGTGCTCCCCAACCGCGTCGAGGTGTTCGAGCTCTACCTCGCGGTCCTCCAGGCGGGCCTCTATCTCGTGCCGATCAACCACCACCTCGTCGGTCTCGAGATCGCGTACATCGTGCAGGACTCCGAAGCCAAGGTCTTCGTCGCCCACGAGCGGTTCGCCGACGTCTGCGTCGCCGCCGCCGACGAGATCGACTTCCCCCCGGAGAATCGATTCGCGGTAGGCGACGTCCCCGGCTTCCGCTCGTACGAGGAGCTCAAGGACGGCCAGCCCACGACGTTGCCCGACGACCGCACGACCGGCGTGGTCATGAACTACACGTCGGGTACGACCGGGCGCCCCAAGGGCGTGCGCCGCCCCCTCCCCGGTGTCGAGCCCGAGGCGGGCGCGGTGGGTCTCTCGGGGATGCTGTTCCTCTTCGGCCTCCAGCCCCATGACGACAACGTCCACATCTGCGGCTCGCCCCTGTACCACACCGCGGTGCTCGTCTTCGCCGGCGGCGCACTGCACGCCGGCCACACCGTCGTCGTCATGGACAAGTGGACACCGGAAGACATGCTGCGCCTGATCGAGAAGTACAAGGTCACCAACAGCCACATGGTGCCGACCCAGTTCCACCGGCTGCTCGCCCTGCCCGACGACGTGAAGAAGAAGTACGACGTCGGGTCGCTGCGCCACATGGTGCACGCGGCCGCGCCCTGCCCCCCCGACGTCAAGCGCCGGATGATCGAGTGGTGGGGCAACACGATCGACGAGTACTACGCGGCCAGTGAGGGGGGCGGCACGATCGTATTCGCCGAGGAGTGGATGCAGAAGCCCGGCACCGTCGGCAAGCCGTGGCCGATATCGGAGATCGCGATCCTCGACGACGACGGCGACGAGCTCCCCGCGGGCGAGATCGGGACGGTCTACATGCACATGCAGACGGGCAACTTCGAGTACTACAAGGACAAGGACAAGACCGAGAAGAGCCGCCAGGGCAAGTTCTTCACCGTCGGCGATGTCGGCTACCTCGACGACGAGGGCTGGCTGTTCCTGCGGGACCGCAAGACCGACATGATCATCTCGGGCGGCGCCAACATCTATCCCGCCGAGATCGAGAGCGAGCTCCTGTCGCACCCGAAGGTCGGCGACGCCGCCGTATTCGGCATCCCCCACGAGGACTGGGGTGAGGAGGTCAAGGCCGTCATCGAGCCCGCGCCCGGCGAGGAGCCCGGGCCCGAGCTGGCCGAGGACATCCTGGCGTTCTGCCGCGACCGGTTGGCGAAGTTCAAGACGCCGAAGTCGATCGACTTCATCGTCGAGATGCCCCGCGACCCCAACGGCAAGCTCTACAAGCGCAAGCTGCGCGACCCCTACTGGGAAGGCCGCGAGCGGGCGATCTAGGAAGGCTGCTGGTTCTTACGCCTCAACCGCGAGGAGCGTCCACGTTCCGTCGAGCCCCTTGAGCTCGTGCACACCCCGCTCGACCAGCACCAAGTCGGAGCCGGCGATGAGGTCGCGTACGGTGCTCGAGACGAGGATCTCGCCCGGTTGGGCCGCCGACTGCACCCTCGAGGCGACGTGGACCGCGAGACCGGCC
>JACDBD010000021.1 GCA_013695115.1 Actinomycetota bacterium
GCCTAGTCGAGATCTGGAACGGCATGCCGTGGCTCTCGCCGCTGTGGGCCAGCGGCCCCCGAATCTGCTTCCTCCACCACCACCATGCCGAGATGTGGGACATGACGCTGCCACCCCGCCTCGCCCGCATGGGACGCCTGGTCGAGTCGCGGATTGCGCCGCCCTTCTACCGGCGCACGCCCATCGTCACGCTGTCGGAGTCGTCGAGGCGCGAGCTCGTCGAGGAGATGGGCTTCAAGGCCAAGCGGATCACGGTCGTGCCCCCCGGCGTCGGCGCCCGGTTCTCGCCCGGGGGCGAGAAGTCACCGACGCCGCTCGTCGTCGCTGCCGGCAGGCTCGTCCCCGTCAAGCGTTACGACTACCTCATCGACGTGCTGGTCGAGACGAAGCGGCGGCACCCCGCGCTCGAGGCCGTCATCGTCGGCGAGGGCTACAAGCGCGAGGAGCTCGAGGCCCAGCGGCACCAGGCCGGCGCCGAGGCCTGGATCCGGCTGCCGGGGCGCATCGGCGACGAGGAGCTCGTCGACCTGTACCGCCGGGCGTGGGTGGTCGCCGGCGCCGCCGCCCGTGAGGGATGGGGGATGACCCTCACCGAGGCCGCCGCCTGCGGCACCCCCGCTGTCGGCACGCGCATCGCCGGGCACCTCGACGCCATCGCCGAGAGTGCCAGCGGGATGCTGGTCGCAAGCCGGGACGAGTTCGTGTCGGCGCTCGACGCCGTCCTGCGTGATGGCGGGCTCCGTGAGCGCCTCGCCGCCGGCGCGCTCGAGCACGCCACCCGCTTCACGTGGGAGGCCACCGCCCTGGGCACGCTCGAGGTGCTGGCCGCCGACGCCATTCGCCGCCGCGGTCGCCGGTGAGGACCGCCACCCGGGTCGCGACGTCCGCGGTCGACCAGCGCCGGGCGCCGGGACCGTCGCCGCGCACCCGGAGCGTGATCGGGTACGCGTTGCTCGCCCTCCTCGCCTACGTGCCGGCGCTGCTCACCGCACCTGGCAACGTCGCCGCCGACACGAAGCAGTACCTCTATCTCGATCCCGCCCGGATGCTCTCGCGTGCGCCGTCGATGTGGGACCCGAACATCGGGCTCGGCACCGTTACCCACCAGAATATCGGCTACCTCTTCCCGATGGGCCCGTACTACTGGCTCATGGACAGGATCGGCTTTCCCGACTGGTTCGCGCAGCGGATCTGGCTCGGCACGATCCTGTTCGCCGCCGGCGTGGGCATGCTCTACCTGCTGCGGACGCTCGGCATGCGCGGGCCGGGCGCGGTCGCGGCGGCGCTCGTGTTCATGCTGAGCCCGTACTCGCTCGACTACGCCGCCCGCATCTCGGTGATCCTCCTGCCGTGGGCGGGGCTCCCGTGGATGGTGGCGCTCGTCGTCCGGGCGCTGCGGGAAGGCGGCTGGCGCTACCCGGCCGCGTTCGCGCTCGTCGTGCAGATCGTGGGCGGTGTCAACGCCACCGCGCTCGTCTTCGCGGGCATCGCGCCGCTCCTGTGGGTGCCCTACAGCGTGGTCGTCACCCGTGAGGTCGACTGGCGGCGCGCCCTCGCCACCGTGGCGCGCATCGGGGTCCTCACCGTCGCCGCGTCGCTGTGGTGGATCGCCGGCCTCGCCATGCAGGGCGGCTACGGCCTCAACATCCTCCGGTACACCGAGACCGTCGAGACGGTGGCGACGGCCTCGGTCGCGCCCGAGGTGCTGCGTGGCCTCGGCTACTGGTTCTTCTACGGCCGCGACAAGGTCGGGCCCTGGATCGAGGCCGGCATCGACTACACGCAACGCGAGCCGCTCATCCTCGTCGGCTACATCCTCCCCACGCTGGCGGTGCTGTCGGCGGTGCTCGTCCGCTGGCGCTACCGGGCGTACTTCGCCGGGGTGGCGCTCGTCGGGATGGCCTTCGCCGTCGGGGCCCATCCCTACGACGACCCGTCGCCCTTCGGCGCCCTCTTCAAGGCGTCGGCCGACCGCTCGACCGCAGCGCTCGCGCTGCGGAGC
>JACDBD010000087.1 GCA_013695115.1 Actinomycetota bacterium
GAGCACGGTGACGTCCAGGCCGCGTCCCCGGCAGGTGCTCGCCACCTCGCTGCCGATGAACCCGGCGCCCACCACCACGACCCGCGGGCCCCGTTCGAGCTCGGCGCGGATCGCGAGGCAGTCGTCGAGGGTCCGCAGGGTGAAGATGCCTGGGAGCGGGGGTGTCCCGGGGAGCTGGCGCGGCGTCGAGCCGGTGGCGATCACGACGCCGTCGAAGTCCACGCGCTCGCCGTCGTCCAGCACGACCGTACGACCATCTCGGTCGAGGCGCACCGCCCGGCGACCGAGGCGGAGGTCGAGCCGCAGCTCGTCGTACGGCTGCTTGCGCAGCCAGGTCTGGTCGGGCTCCCATTCCCCCGCCAGCAGCTCCTTCGAGAGCGGGGGGCGGTCGTAGGGAAGATGCGGCTCGGCGCCGATCAGGCTGAGCCGGCCGTCGAAGCCCTCGCGGCGGAACGTCTCGCAGGCACGCAGCCCGGCCAGCGATGCGCCGACGACCGCGATCGCGCGCAAGCGCTCAGGCGTCGTCGCTCAATCCTCGATCGAGATCGCCCGGGTCGGGCATTGCCGCACCGCCTCCTCCACCTTCGGACGGAGCTCCTCCGGCGGCGTCTCGTTCAGGATGTAGAGGAAGCCGTCGTCGCGCACCTCGAAGACCTCGGGCGCGATCCCCATGCACACGGCGTTGCTGTTGCACTTGTCGAAATCGACGGCGACTCGCATCGGTCCCGGACATTAGCGCCGGGAACTAGCCCGAATCCTGACTCCGGCGTCATACTGACGACGCCCCGGCCCTTCCGGAGCCCGTCTCCCCGAAAGACTGGTGCATGCCGCCCGAGACCGCCCTTCCACCCGTCGACGTCAGCGGCCGACCGCTGCGCCTGCGCGACGTCGACCTCGACCGGTTCCTGCATCCGCGAACGGTGGCGGTGATCGGCGCGTCGGATGCGTCGCGCAAGCCCAACGCCGCCATGACCCGCAAGCTCAAGAGCTGGGCCGACGGGCACGGGGCGACGTTCTATCCCGTCCATCCCGAGTACGACACGGTCGCGGGCGAGCGTTGCTACCCGACGATCTTCGGCGTGCCCGGCGACATCGACCTCGCGGTCATCCTGACCGGCCGCGCCGTCGAGAGCTTCGAGGAGGTGCTCCAGCGCAAGGCCGCGTTCGCGGTGATCTTCGCCGCCGGGTTCTCCGAGATCGGCGGCGAGGGAGCCGAGCTCGAAGCGTCGTTGTCGGCGCTGGTCCAGAGCGGCGACACCCGCGTCCTCGGTCCCAACACCAACCTCAACGCGTTCGAGGACTTCCGCGCCGACCTCGAGGGTCCGTCGATCGCCCTGATCACCCAGAGCGGGCACCAGGGCCGACCGGTGTTCCAGGGCCAGGAGCTCGGCATCCGCCTCTCCCACTGGGCGCCGACGGGCAACGAGGTCGACCTCGAGCTGGCCGACTTCGTCCGCCACTTCGCCGACCAGCCCGAAGTCGGTGTGATCGCGGCGTACGTCGAGGGCTTCAAGGACGGGCGCACGCTCATGCTCGCGGCCGACCACGCCGCTCGGCTGCGCAAGCCGATCGTCGCCGTGAAGGTCGGGCGCAGCGACGAGGGCCGGTCGATGGCGCACGCGCACACCGGCCACCTGACCGGCTCCGACGCGGTCACCTCGGCGGTGTTCCGCCAGTTCGGGATCACGCGCGCCGACGGGCTCGATGACCTCCTCGAGACCGCGGCGGCCTTCGCCCGCACGAAGCCGCCCGCGGGCACCGGCGTGTGCGTGTACGCGATCTCGGGCGGTACCGGCGCGCACATGGCCGACATGCTGGCGGCGGCAGGGGTGCGGCTCCCCCCGCTTTCGGCCGAGACCCAGCGGGTCTTGTACGACGGGCTCATCCCTTCGTACCTGCGGGTGTCGAACCCGGTCGATTGCGGCGGCCCGCCGGTGGCGGACGCGCGGGGCCGCAAGATCCTGGACACGATCCTCGCCGACCCCGACGTGGACGCGCTGGTCGTCCCGATCACGGGCGCGGTCGAAATGTTCAGCGAGCCGTTCACCCGCGACCTGGTCGAGGTGGCGCGGACGACCGACAAGCCGGTGTTCGTCGTGTGGGGAGCGCCCGCCGGCACCGACGATACCTACTACCTCCGTCTGCTCGACGGCGGGCTGCCGGTCTTCCGGAGCTTCGGGAACTGCGTCAAAGCCGTCACCGCGTACCTGGACTACTGGGCGTTCACAGCTCGGTACCGCTCGCCGTTCGACGACGCGCCCGCCGAGCCCCTGCCGGCCGCCGCGACGGCGCGACGGTTGCTCGGCCAGGCGGGATCCGGGGGTGCGCTCTCGGAGCACGTCTCGAAGGAGCTGGTCGAGGCGTACGGGATCGCCCGCACCCGCGACACGCTGTGCGCGAGCGCGGACGACGCGGTAGAGGCGGCCGAGGCGATCGGGTTCCCGGTGGTGATGAAGGTCTCCGCGCCCGCGCTGTCGCACAAGAGCGACCTCGGGCTGGTGCGGGTGGGCGTGACCTCGGCCGCCGAGGTACGGGCCACCTACGGCGAGCTGATGGGCACGGCACGGGGGACGGGGGGCGAAGATGTCTCGCCCGACGGCGTGCTCGTATGCGAGACAGTGTCGGACGGCGTGGAGACGGTGGTGGGCGTGTCGGAGGACGAGTTGTTCGGGCCGGTGGTGATGGTCGGACTGGGAGGGATCCTGGTGGAGGTGCTCGGAGATGTGGCCTTCGGGGTGCCGCCCTTCGGGCGGGACGAGGCCGACCGCATGGTGCGCGAGCTGAAGGGCTTCCCGCTGCTCGACGGGGCGCGGGGGGCGCCGCCCGCCGACGTGGACGCGCTGGTCGACGTGATCATGAAGGTCCAGCGCCTCGCCCTCGACCTCGCCGACCCGTCCGACGTCGGCCTGGCCGAGCTCGACCTCAACCCACTCGTCGTGCGGCCCAAGGGTCAGGGCGCGGTCGCGCTCGACGCACTGGCCGTTAGGAGTGGAGCGGAGCCCTGGCCGGGCGGCCGGGAGGGCGCAGCGGAGCGACCCATGAAGAAGGCCCGATGAGTCTCGAGGACGAGCTGCAGTACCGGGTCGAAGACGGGATTGCGTGGATCACGCTGAACCGCCCCGACGCCGGCAACGCGTTCACCCAGGACATCCGCAACCGGATGATCGACCTGTGCAACGAGGCCAGCGTCGCCCTCGACGTGCGCGCCGTGGTCATCGGGGCCGCCGGCGACCGGCACTTCTGCACCGGGGCCGATCTCCGTTCCCGCGCACAGCCGGCTCCGCCCCCCGAGGGCGTGCCCGAGCGCGTCGCCGGCGATGCCGCCCGCCTGATCCGTATCGGGATCCAGCGCATGATCGGTGCGATCCTCGATTGCGAGAAGCCGGTGCTGTGCGCGCTGAACGGGACCGCCGCCGGGGGCGGCGCCCAGATCGTCCTGGCCTGCGACCTCATCGTCGCCGCCGAGCACGCCCGCATCATCCAGGTGTTCGTGCGCCGCGGGCTCATCCCCGACGGCGGCGGGACCTACCTCCTCCCCCGCCAGATCGGCCTCCAGAAGGCGAAGGAGCTCGTCTTCTTCGGCGACGATCTGACCGCGCCCGAGGCCGAGCGTCTCGGCCTCGTGAACAAGGTGGTGCCAGGCAAGGAACTCGACGCCACGGTCGCGGAATGGGCCCGGCGCCTCGCCGCCGGGCCGACGACGGCGATCGGGTTCGCCAAGCGCCTCCTCAACCGCTCACTCGACGTCGACCGCACGACCCTGTTCGAGGAAGAGGCGATGCTGGTCGAGATGGTTGCCGCGACCGAGGACTCCACCGAGGGTGTGGCGTCCTTCATCGAGCGGCGGCCGCCCGAGTTCAAGGGCTGGTGAGCGCAGCGGCCTCGTGCGGAGGCGCGTCCCGAAGGGCGGCGGCAGGTACCCTGCCGCCGAGCGCCGGAGCCATGTGATGGCGGGACCCATCACCGACAAGACCGCGATCGTCGGGATCGGCCAGACCGCGTTCGGCAAGGGCCTGCCCGACTCCGAGCTGTCGCTGGCCTGTCAGGCGATCTCGCTCGCCATCGACGACGCCGGGTTGTCGCCGGGAGACGTCGACGGCCTGGCCATGTTCTCGATGGAGGAGGGGCGCGAGGTCGACGTCGCCCGCAGCGTCGGCCTGGGCGACATCAGCTTCTTCTCCGAGATCGGGTACGGCGGCGGGGCCGGGTGCGGCGTCGTCGGGCACGCGGCGATGGCCGTCGCCACCGGCCAGTGCCAGGTCGCGGTCGGCTGGCGGGCGCGCAAGCGCGCCGCCAAGACGAGCCGCCCATGGGCCCAGGTGAGCCGGCGCATCACCGGGCACTGGCAGTGGAGCCGTCCGTGGGGGGTGGTGCGCCCGGTCGACGAGATCGCCATGCTCACCCGCCGCTACATGCACGAGTACGGCGCGACCCGCGACCATCTCGCCAACGTCGCGTTGGCGGCCCGCAAGCACGCTAACCGCAACCCGGCCGCGACCATGTACGAGAAGCCCCTCACCCGCGAGCAGTACATGGAGGGGCGCTGGATCTCCGAACCGCTGTGCCTGTACGACAACTGCCTCGAGACCGACGGCGCGCTCGCGGTCGTGGTCACCTCGGCGGAGCGGGCCCTCGACCTCCCCCACCCGCCCGCGTACATCCACTCGTTCGCCCAGGGTCTCCCCCGCCAGCACCAGACGATGACCAACTACTTCTGCGAGGACCCCCTGCGGGGTCCGGCGTGGGCGTGCGCCGACGCGCTGTGGCGCACGGCCGACTTCGGACCCGCCGACGTGAAGGTGGCGCAGCTCTACGACGCGTTCAGCCCGCTGATCGTGCTGTCGCTCGAGGGCTACGGGTTCTGCGAGCGGGGCGAGGGCGGTCCGTTCACCGACGACGGCAACATCGAGTGGCCCGACGGCCGCCTGCCCGTCAACACGTCGGGTGCGGGCATGAGCGAGGCGTACGTGCACGGCTTCAACCTCGTGCTCGAAGGCACGCGGCAGATGCGGGGCACGTCGACCAGCCCGGTCGACGGCGCCGACACCTGCCTCGTCACCAGCGGCGAGGGCGTGCCCACCAGCGCCCTGCTGCTGCGGAAGTGATGCAAGCGGCACGACCAACACGCATGCGCGGGACTTGGCGTCCGAGCGAGCGCCCGCGGCGCAGGTACCCTGCGCCGCAGCGAGGGAGGCAGTAGAGGTGGAGTCCGGTCTGTTGCTTCCCGACGTCGAGGACCCGGACGCGGCGCCGTTCTGGGCCGGCACCGCGCGCGGTGAGCTACTCGTGCAGGCGTGCGGGAAGTGCGGCGCGTGGCGCATGCCGCCCCGCCCGATGTGCCCTGCGTGCCGGTCGCTCGAGAGCACCTGGATCGCAACCTCGGGCCGGGGCACCGTGTGGTCGTTCGTCGTCCCCCATCCCCCGCTGCTGCCCGCGTACGCCGAGCTCGCGCCCTACAACGCCATCGTCGTCGCGCTCGAGGAGGACCCGACCATCCGCTTCGTAGGGAACCTGGTCACGTCACCCGAGGGGCCGATCGACGAGGTCGACCCCGCGAGCATCGAGATCGGCGAACCCGTCCGCGTGGTCTTCGCCCCGGTCGAGGACGTCCACCTCCCCCGCTGGGTTCGCGCCTGACTGTCCGCGTCCGGACGCGCCGCACCCCCGCCGGGGGGAGGCGGGGGTGCGTACGACTCGGGCGGGAGAGGATTCAGGCCGCCTGGCGGGACTCCTCGGGACGCTCGTCGCGGTCGGCTCGGAGGTCGGCGAGGGTCCGCTCCCAGGAGAGCTGGCGACGGATCCACGCCAGGGCCTGCTCTTTGCCCTCGGGGGTCGTGGTCTCGCGCATGGGGTCCACCTACAGTTCGTGCTTGCGTGCGAGCGCACGCTCCGGTTGAATGACACTGTAAGTATCTACTCTCAGTGTAATCACTGTCAAGTCTCGTGACCGAAGTCACAAGGTCCCCGGGGGCCCCATGCCAGACCAGTGGCGCATCGACGACCTGGCCCACCGGGCCGGGGTCACGGTCGACACCATTCGCTACTACCAGCGGGAGGGCCTGCTGCCGCCGGCCGAGCGGGCCGGGCGCAACAAGCTCTACGGCCCCGAGCACCTCCACCGCCTCGAGCAAATCCGGGAGTTGCAGCAGAGGCGCTTCTCACTGGCGGCGATCCGGTCCCTCATGAACGCCGAGCGCCCCGGGCTCGTCGAGGGTGTCTTCGGAGCGGAGTCGGCTGCCTACACGTTCGACGACTTGGTGGAGAAGTCAGGTGTCGACCGGACCCTGGCCGGGCGACTGCGAGAGGTCGAGTTCCTCCGCGACCCGGTACAGGTCGGGCGGGACGCATACGACAGCACCGATCTCGACGCGGTGTCGGCGGTCGCGGAGTTGAGTGAGGTCGGCCTACGAGACGACGTCATCGTGGAGATCGCCGGCATCTACGCGAAGGGCATCGAGACGATGCAGGAGCAAGTCCTCGACGTGTTCGGAGGTCGGCGCGGTCCCGAGTGGGACGCCGACGACCTGACCGCCTTCCAGTTCAGCATGAGCGAGGTGGCAGGCCGAATGCTCCCGTTGGTGAGCCGCCTCGTGAGCTACGCCCACTACCGCACGTTGCAGCGCCTCACCCTCGACGCCATCGAGGAAGGTCGCGCGACCAGCTGAACGCGCCCGGAACGGGAGGGAGGGGGAGCCTCGCCGACGAGCGGCCAACTAGTCCTCGAGGTGGAAGAGCCGCACCGCGTTCCCGGCGACGATCTTCCGACGCTCGTCGTGCGGGATGTGGCCCATCATCTCCTCGATCACCTTGCGCGAGTATGGCCAGTCGTTGCCGTGGTGCGGGTAGTCGGTCGACCACATGATGTTGTCGACGCCGACGCGCTCGCGCATGTCGATCCCGGCGCGGTCGACGATGAACGTGGCGCTGAGGTTGCTGCGCCAGTACTCCGTCGGCGGCCGCGTGATCGGCAGATCGGCCCACGACCGGTTGCGCCAGAACTTGTCGTCCATCATCTCGAGGAAGTGCGGCAGCCAGCCGATGCCGGTCTCGATCATGACGACCTGGAGCTCGGGGAAGCGGTCGAAGACCCCGGTGAAGATCAGCTGTGACAGGTGGCCGGGCACGAGCGAGAACACGCTGCCGAGCCCGCCGACCGCCTTGGCCTTCGCCGCCGCACCCTTGCCGCCGTAGAGCTGGTTGCCGCCGGCCTTCTTGGCCGCGGCTCGCTGCGCCTGCCGCGCCTGGCGCGACAACAGAAGGATGTGGATCGTGACGGGCATGCCCTCGTCGACCGCCGCCGCCCAGAACGCGTCGTCCTCCTCGGAGATGTCGTTGCCACCGGCGGGCCAGTTGCCGATGATGACGCCTTTGGCGCCACGCGCCTTGGCCTTGCGCAGACCGTCGATTGCGGAGTCGATGCCGAGTGACGGGATCTGGGCCATGCCGACCAGGCGGCTCGGATCGGGCGCGCAGAACTCTTCGAACAGGAAGTTGTTGTACGCCTCGATGCCGGCGAGCACGAAGTCGTCGTCCTCGTCGCCGAGGAAGTGGCCAACCGTGCGCTGGGGCGGGAACAGGATCTCGGCGTCGACCCCGTCGATCTCCATGTCCTTGGCCCGTTCGGCGCCGCTGTAACAACCGGCGCGCGCTTCCTCGTAGGTGACCCCGGTCCAGCGGAACTGGTCGTAGGGCATGCCCGGCGTCGACACCAGCCCGATCGGGTCGGGCTGCGCCGCGCCGGCAAACGCCCACGCGTCGCCGCCGTCGGGGTCCTTCACCAGCTGCGGCGCCTTCTCCTGGTACTTCTCGGGCAGCCAGTTCTTCCAGATGTCGGGCGGCTCGAGAATGTGCGCGTCGGCTGACACGATGCGGTACTTCGACATGCCCGTTTCCTCCGCAGGTGATCGGGCGAAGTGGTGCCCGAGTGGCGACAGTAGTCTGACACGGATGTCAGGTCGACGGCCAAGCCCGCTGCTGGAGGGCGTAGGCGTCGTCGACCTCGCCGGCGAGCCCGCGGCGATGGCCGGTCGCATCCTCGCCGACCTCGGCGCCGACGTCGTGAAGGTGGAGCTACCCGATGGCGACCCGCTCCGCGCCGTCGACCCGAACCGGTTCCTCGCGTCCAACGCCGGCAAGCGCAGCGCGGTCGTCACCGGCTCGGACGACGTCACCCTCGACCCGCTGCTGCGAATCGCCGACGTCGTGATCGATACTCCCGGGTTCCCGGGGACGCTCGAGGTCGATCCGGGTCGCGCGGCCGACGCGGTATGGGTCAGCGTCACGCCCTTCGGGCGCACCGGCCCCCGGGCGCAGTGGCGCGCCTCCGACCTCGGGGTGATGGCGGCGAGCGGGAACATGTACTGCACCGGCGATCCCGACCGGGCGCCGGTGCGGTGCACCGAGCCGTCGGGCTACGCCCACGTGGGGCCCGAGACCGCGTTCGCGGCGCTCACGGCACTGGCGTCCGGGCAGCCCCACCGCGTCGATGTATCCATGCAGGAGGTCGTGTTCGTCGCCAACATGGCGAACCCGGCCAGCTTTCCCAAGAGCGGCTTCCGTGGCAGTCGCCGGGGGGCGAACATCGGCCGGACCCGCGAGATCTGGCCCTGCGCCGACGGGTTCGTGTCGTTCGGGCTCCGGGGCGGCAAGGCGCGCGTGCCCAGCCTGCAGATGCTCACCCGCCTGGTCCTCGCCGACGGCATCCACGCACCCGGGCTCGCCGACCGCGACTGGACCGGGTTCTCGCACACGACCGCGTCCGACGAGGAGCTCGAGGCGATCGAGGCGCCGGTGGCGGAGTACTTCGCCCGCCACACGATGACCGAGCTCTACGAGATCGCCTGCGAGACGAACCTCATGCTCGCCCCGGCGAACTCGCCCCGCGAGATCTACGCCAGCGCCCAGGTCGCCGCCCGCGAGTTCTTCGGCCCGGTCGGCGACGTCGCCCGCTTCCCTCGGTCGTTCGTCGCCGTCCGCTCCGCTGACGACGAGGCCGCCCCCGCCCGCGCGTCAAGCCCGGCGCCCCCGCTGGGTGACACCGACCCATCGAGCGTTAGGTCGCGGTTCGATGACCTGTCCGGAAAACCGACCCAACGCAGTGAGGGCGGGCGTCCGGCCTGGGACGGCACGAGGATCCTGGAGTTCGGCTCCGGCGCGGCGGGGCCGATCGCGACCCGGTACTTCGCCGAGCACGGCGCGACCGTGCTGCGCATCGAGTCGAAGGGCCGGCCCGACTTCCTGCGGGTGTACGCGCTGGGCCCGAACAACCCTCACGGCCTCGAGGGCTCGACCATGTACGACGGGCTCAACGTCGGGAAGCTCAATGCCACTTTCAACCTCAAGCACCCCGACGCCATCGCCCTGGTGAAGCGCCTCGTTGTGGAGTGGGCCGACGCAGTCGCCGAGAACTTCGCACCCCGGGCCATGCGCGGCTTCGGCCTCGACTACGACTCGCTCGCCGAGCTCAAACCCGACCTGGTGATGATCAGCGCCTGCCTCAACGGTCAGACCGGGCCCCACCGCGACTACCCCGGCTTCGGCGGTCAGGGCGCGGCGTTGTCGGGGTTCAACTGGAACACGGGTTGGCCCGACCGCGAGCCCGTCGGCCCGCACGCCACCATCACCGACTCCCTCGCCCCCCGGTTCGTCGCCAGCGCGCTCGCCGCCGGCCTGCTGTACCGCCGTCGCACCGGCCGGGGCGTCTACCTCGACCTCGCGCAGGTGGAGACGGGCATCTACTCGCTCGGGTCGTGGCTCCTCGACTACGAGCTCGACGGCGTCGTCGGCGCCCGTGACGGGAACCGCCACGAGCGCGCCGTCCCCCACGGCGCGTTCCCGTGCCGGGGCGACGACCGCTGGATCGCGATCGCGTGCTGGACCGACGACGAGTGGGCCGATCTCGCCCGCATGATCGGTCGCGACGGCGCCTGGCCCACCCTCGCCGACCGGCGTGCCCACGTCGACGAGATCGAGGAGGCGCTCGCGGACTGGAACATGGATCGCGACCGCGACGAAACCGCCGCGCTGCTGCAGTCGCGGGGCATCGAGGCGGTACCCGTCGAGGACTTCGGCGACGTCCATTGCGACCCACAGGTCGCGCACCGCGAGCACTTCGTGACGCTCACCCACCCGGTCATGGGCGAGGGCCTGTACGAGCGCAACGGCTTCCGCCTCAGCGACGCACCGAGTGGCTACACACGTTCGGGACCGACCCTGGGCCAGGACAACGACCGCGTGCTCGGCGAGCTCCTCGGTCTCTCCCCCGGCGAACAGGAGCGCCTCGCGGCCGAGGGCGTGCTCGACTAGCCGTACCATCGGCTCGTGACTCGCTGCCCGGAATGCGGCG
>JACDBD010000147.1 GCA_013695115.1 Actinomycetota bacterium
GTCGAGGCCCGGGGCGAGGTCGCGGTGCGAGGCTCGATCGTCGACGTGTACCCGAGCACCGCCGACCACCCCGTCCGCATCGACCTGTGGGGCGACGAGGTCGACCGCCTGTCGGGGTTCTCGGTCGCCGACCAGCGCTCGACCCACGAGCTCGAGGAGACGCGGATCTTCCCGACCCGCGAGCTGCTGCCGAGCGACGATGTGCGCGCCCGCGCCGAGCGACTGGTCGCGGCCGAGCCCTGGGGCCGTGACCAGTGGGAGCGTCTCGCCGTCGGCGAGGTGTTCGACGGCATGGAGTCGTGGCTGCCGTGGCTGTGCGAGGGCGAGCACCTCCTGCCCGATCTGCTCCCGGCCGAGGCGCTCGTGCTGCTGGTCGAACCCAAGCGGATGCGTGACCGCGCCCAGGAGCTTCTCGACGAGGAGGCCGCCCTCGCCGGCACGCTCGCGACCACGTGGGGAACGTCCGCCGACCGCGACTTCCCCCGGCTCTCGCTCCCCTTCGACCGCCTGCTCGCGCACACGACGGCGGGCGCGGTGGCGGTGCCGGCCGCGCCCGAGGGCCCGGACACTCCCCGGCTCGCGGGCACCGGGTTCGATCCCGTCGTCGGCGACACCGAGGGCCTGGCCAACCGGCTGCGAGCCCTGGGGCGCGACGGCTTCCGGGTGGTGTTGGCGGCCGAGGGTGCCGGCTCCGCCCAGCGCCTTCGCGATGTCCTCGCCGGTGAAGGCGTCGTCGACGTCGAGATCGTCGTCGCGCCGCTCGAGCGGGGCGTCGTGATGCCCCAGGCGAAGCTGGCGCTCGTCGCCGAGGCCGACCTCACCGGCCGCCGGCGTGTCCACCGGGCGCCGAGCCGGCGGGGCGCGCAGCGAACCACCGACTTCTACGACGCACTCGAGCCGGGTGACTTCGTCGTGCACCATCAGCACGGCGTCGGTCGGTACGCCGGCATGGTCAACCGCGCCATCGCGGGCGTCGAACGCGACTACCTGCTGCTCGAGTACCGGGGTGGCGACAAGCTCTACATCCCCACTGACCAGGTCGGCACCGTCCGCCGCTATACCGGCGGCGACAGCCCCGCGCTCAGCCGCCTCGGCGGCGCCGACTGGGAGAAGACCCGGGCGCGGGTGCGGCGGGCGGTGCAGGAGATCGCCCAGGAGCTGGTCGTCCTGTACCGGCGCCGCCTCGCTACTCCCGGCCACGCCTTCCCGGCCGACACGCCCTGGCAGCGCGAGATCGAGGAGGCGTTCCCGTTCGAGGAGACCCCCGACCAGGCCCGGGCCATCGAGGAGGTCAAAGGCGACATGGAACGGCCCGTCCCGATGGACCGGCTCGTGTGCGGCGACGTCGGCTACGGCAAGACCGAGGTGGCGGTGCGGGCCGCGTTCAAGGCGGTGCAGGACGGCAAGCAGACGGCCGTGCTCGTCCCCACCACCCTGCTCGCCAACCAGCACGGCCAGACGTTCCGCGAGCGATTCGCCAACTACCCGGTGCGGGTCGAGGTGCTGTCGCGGTTCCTGACCAGCCGGGACCAGGCGGCGGTGGTCGCCGGCGTCGGCGACGGCACCGTCGACGTGGTGATCGGCACCCACCGGTTGCTGTCGGACGACGTGCGCTTCCGCGACCTCGGTCTGCTCGTGATCGACGAGGAGCAGCGTTTCGGCGTGCAGCACAAGGAGCGGATCAAGAGCCTGCGTACCGACGTCGACGTGCTCACGCTCACGGCGACGCCGATACCGCGGACGCTGGAGATGTCGCTCACCGGTATCCGCGACCTCTCACTCGTCAACACGCCGCCCGAGGACCGCCAGCCCATCCTCACCTATGTCGGCGAGTACGAGGACCGGGCGGTCGCCGAGGCCATCCGGCGCGAGCTGCTGCGCGAGGGCCAGGCGTTCTTCGTGCACAACCGGGTGCAGGACATCGACTTCGTCGCCGAGCGGGTCCGCGAGCTGGTACCCGAGGCCCGGGTCGCGGTCGCGCACGGCCAGATGGACGAGGGGCGACTGGAGCGGGTCGTGCTCGACTTCTGGGAGCGCGAGTCCGATGTGCTCGTGTGCACCACGATCGTCGAGAGCGGTCTCGACATCCCGACCGTCAACACGCTGGTGGTCGACCGCTCCGACCTGCTCGGCCTGGCGCAGCTGTACCAGCTGCGCGGCCGGATCGGGCGGCGGGGCCAGCGGGCGTACGCCTACCTGCTGCATCCCGCCGACCGGGCGCTCACCGAGGAGGCCTACGAGCGCCTCAAGACCATCGGCGAGTTCACCGAGCTCGGCTCGGGCTTCAAGATCGCCATGCGCGACCTCGAGATCCGGGGCGCCGGAAACCTCCTGGGCGGTGAGCAGTCCGGCCATATCGCCGCGGTCGGCTTCGACCTGTACTGCCAGATGGTCACAGAGGCGGTGGGCGAGCTGACCGGCGAGACGCTCCCGGCACCGGTCGAGGTGACGATCGACGTTCCCGTCGACGCCCACCTCCCGCGCGACTACGTCACCCGCGACGACGTGCGCATGGAGGCGTACCGCCGGCTGGCCGCGGTCACATCCCCGGCCGACATCGAGGACATCCGGGCCGAGTGGGTCGACCGCTACGGCCCGCCGCCGCCGCCGGCCGAGGCACTCCTCGAGGTTGCCCGGCTGCGGGCCGAGTGCGTGCGCGTCGGGGTGCGCAGCGTCTCGGTGCAACGAGGCACCGCCCGGATCGTCGGACTGGCGCTCCCCGAGTCGAAGAAGCTGCGGTTGCGGCGCCTGGTCCCGAAGGCGGTGGCGAAGGCAGGCGAAGAGGTTGTCGTGCCGCTCACCGGCCATCTCGCCAACCACGGGGGCGCGTCGGTCCCCGCCGCCCTCGTCGACCTGTTCCGGGAACTGATCCCCGTGGACGAGAACGCGCCGGTAGGCTCCGCGGCACCGTGAAAAACCGTTTCGTCTCTCTCGTCGCGCTCGCAACCCTCGGCGCGATCCTCGGCGCCGGGTGCGACAGCGTCCGGCCGATCGCGCTGGCCGTGAACGGCGCCGAGACGTCGCGGTCGTCCCTCGACCGCGAGCTGCGCGCCATCGCCGACAACCCCCAACTAGCCGACCAGGGTGTCAGCGCCAGCGACGGGACGTTGGGCTCGAACGTCACCGCCTTCTGGGTCACCCTGCTCGTCGAACAGGGAGTCATCGACCGGGCCGCACGCCGGCGCGGCATCGAGGTGACCGATGCCGACCGCGAAGACGGTCGGGCCGACATCGACAATCAGTTCGGCGAGGGAGTGTTCGACGCATTCCCCGAATGGTTCAGGGAGCGCGTCGGCGACCGGTTCGCCCGCCGCCACGCGCTGGTGCGGGAGCTGGGCGACGCCCCCGCCGGTCCCACCGACGAGGAGGTGCAGGCGACGTTCGACCAGCAGCTGGCCGACCTCGAGGCCCAGTGCCCGTCGGGCAAGTTCGCCGCCCACATCCTGGTCGAGACCCAGGAGCAGGCCGACACGCTGCGGGCCCAGGTGGTGGCCGGCGCCAACTTCACCGAGACCGCCCGCACCGAGTCCCAGGACACCGGCTCGGCCGAGGTCGGCGGGCAACTCGGCTGCTACGACGCCACCCAATACGTGCCGGAGTTCTCGACCGCCGCCGACGCCCTCCCCCTCAATGAGGTCTCGGCGCCGGTGCAGACGGAGTTCGGGTTCCACCTCATCCTCATGAGTGACACGATCCCGTTCGAGGCACTCGCGGACCAGATCCGCAGCGAGCTCGAGCCCGAGACGAGCTCGAGCCCGGCGCTCGACCGGCTGATCGTCGAGGCGAAGGTGACCCTCGACCCCCGGTACGGCACGTGGAAGGTGCAGGAGGGCGTGGGCGCGGTCCTGCCGCCCGAGCCCGCCACCACGACCACCCCCGCTCCCGCGCCGTAACCCATGCCTGCCCGCGTCGTCGTGGTCGGGCTGGGCCCCGCCGGCGCCGACCTGATGCTCCCGGCGGCCCGCACCGCGCTCGAAGCCGCGCCGGTGCGCCTGGCCCGCACCGCTCGTCATCCCGCGATCGAAGACCTGGCCCGGGACGGGATGAAGCTCGAGAGCCTCGACGAGCTCTACGAACGCGGTTCCGACCTCGACGAGGTGTACGCCGCCATCGTCGGACGGGTGATCGAGGCTGCGAACGCGCGCGGCCCGGTCGCGTACGCAGTGCCCGGCAATCCGGCGGTCGCCGAGCGCACCGTCGCGCTCCTGCGCGACGCGGCCGCGGCCCGAAGCATCGAGCTCGAGGTCGTCCCCGGTCTCTCGTTCGCCGAGCTCGCGTGGGCGCGCCTCGGCGTCGACCCGATCGACGGTGTCACGGTGGTCGACGCCCGCGACTTCGAGGTCGGCGGCCCGATGCTCGTAGCCCAGTGCGACTCGAAGCTCGTGCTGTCGGACGTGAAGCTCGCGCTGCTCGAGGCGCTTCCACCGACCGCGCCGGTCACGGTCCTCCAACGGCTTGGTCTCCCCGACGAGGACGTGCGGACCGTCCCGCTCGAGGACCTCGACCGCGTCGTCGACCCCGACCACCTCACCAGCCTCTACGTCGAGGCGCCGGGACGAGCCGCGGCGCGCGAGGTCGCCCGGCTCCTCGCGCTGGCCGAGCGGCTGCGGCGCCCCGCCGGCTGCCCCTGGGACGCCGAGCAGACCCACCACTCGCTCACTCGCTACCTGCTCGAGGAGGCCTACGAGGTCGTCGAGGCGGTCGAGAGCCTGCCGCCGGACGCACCCGAGGGTGTGGTTCGGCCGGAGTCGTACGCCGCGCTCGAGGACGAGCTCGGCGACCTCCTGTACCAGGTGATCTTCCACGCGGTGCTGGCGGAGGAGGCGGGCGCGTTCACGATGGCCGACGTCGCTCGGGGCATCCACGACAAGCTCGTGCGCCGTCACCCCCACGTCTTCGGTGACGTCGCCGCCGGCACGACCGCCGAGGTGATGCGCAACTGGGAGCAGATCAAGAAGGACGAGAAGGGGTCGTCGTCGATCGTCGCCGGGATCACGCCCGGGCTCCCGTCGCTGCTGTACGCGCACAAGCTGTTCCGCAAGGCGGCGTCGGTCGGCCTCGACCCCGGCTCCGCCGCCGACGCGCGTGCTCGCCTCGAAGGCGCGGTCGGACGCCTCGAGCGCGCCGACCAGCCGGTCCAGATCGAGGACGCACTCGGTGACCTTTTGGCGGCGGCGGTCGTGCTCGCCCGCAGCGCGGGCATCGACGCCGAGTCGGTGCTCCGGGGCTGGGCGGTCCGGTTCCGCGAGCGGTTCGAGGCTCTGGAGGGCCTTGCGGCCGACCGGGGGATCGACCTCGCGTCGACCGACGCCGCGGAGGTGGAGAAGCTCTGGGGCGAGATCAGCCCAGCGTGACGGGCAGGGCGTCGAGCCCGCGCAGCACGATCCGGCCATTCCACGTCGGCTCGTCGGTGGTGAGCTCGATGCCGGGGAAGCGCCGCACCAGTGTGCCCAGCGCGACCTGGGCCTCGGTGCGGGCGAGCGACGAGCCCAGGCAGTGGTGCACGCCGCCCCCGAACGACACGTGCTGGCCCGCGTTCGCGCGCCCGAGGTCGAGGTCGTCGGCCGAGTCACCCCAGTGCGCCGGGTCGCGGTTGGCCGATGCCAGGCCCGTGAACAGGAAGCTGGCGGGCTCGATGGTGATCCCGTCGATCTCGAGCTCGGCCAGCGTGATGCGCCGCGAGAACTGCACCGGACTGTCGTAGCGCAGCAGCTCCTCGACCGCATTGGTGTCGAGCTCGGGATCGCGGTGCCAGCGCTCGAGCTGGTCGCGGTGGCGCACGAGCGCGAGTGTGCCGTTGCCGATCAGGTTGACCGTGGTCTCGTGACCGGCGATGTACAGCAGCATCACCTGGTCGAGGACCTCCTGGTGGTCGAGCACGTCGCCCTCGTCCTCGGCGGCGATGAGACCGCTCAGCACGTCGTCGCCCGGCTCGCGCCGCTTCTGGTCGACCACGTCGCTGATGTAGGCGGTCATGTTGTCGGACGCCTCGAACGCCGCCCGGAACTCCTCGGGCGTGAGGAAAGGGTCGAGCGTCTTCGTGAGCGTGTGCGACCAACCCCGGACCTCGTCACGGTGGCCGGCCGGCATACCCAGCATCTCTGAGATGACGGTGAAGGGCAGCGGGAAGGCGAGGTCGGCGACGACGTCCATCTCTCCACGCGGCGCGACGGCGTCGAGGGCGGCGTCGACGAGCGCCTGGACCCGCGGTCGCAGCGCCTGGACGGTCTTGGGTGTGAACGCCGTCGACACCAGGCGGCGCAGCCGGTCGTGGTCGGGCGGGTCCAGGTTGAGCATGGCCCGGCGACCGCGGCTGCGGTCGCCCGCCATCTCCCGCAGCTCCTCCATCCCGGGCAGGGGGGTGGCGTTGGCCTCCTCGACGCTGAGCGTCGGGTCCCGCAGCACGCGGACGACGTCGTCGTAGCGACTGAGGTTCCACGACCCCAGCGGTGTGCGATGGACCGGGTCCTGCTCCCGCAGGCGCCGGTACTGGTCGTAGGGCCAGGCGCTGAACCCGGGCTCGAACGGGTTGAAGACGACCGGTTCCCGGCCGGCGGCCACGTCGGTCACGCCCGGACCGTACCCCTCACCCGGCGCCGGGAAGTGTCCCTCCAACGGCAGCCCCAATGGGCTAGGTTCTCCACCCCACCCACACAAGCAACATGTTTCCAGCGCCCAGAGGCGGAGGGGCCCTGCGCTTGGAGCCATGAGCAGCATCACCGAGATCCTCGCCCGGGAGATCCTCGACTCCCGGGGCAACCCCACCGTGGAGGTGGAGGTCGAGTTGATCTCGGGTGCAACCGGCCGGGCGGCCGTCCCCAGCGGCGCCAGCACCGGTGCCCACGAGGCGCTCGAGCTCCGCGACGGCGACGACCGCTACGGCGGCAAGGGGGTGCGCGGGGCGGTCGAGCACGTCAACACCGAGATCGCCGAGGCCGTGATCGGGCTCGATGCCCTCGACCAGCGCACCCTCGACGACGAGCTCGTCACCCTGGACGGGACCGACGGCAAGTCCCGCCTCGGCGCCAACGCCATCCTCGGGGTGTCGCTGGCGGCGGCGAAAGCCGCTGCGGTCGAGAGCGAGCTGCCCCTGTACCGCTATGTCGGCGGGGCCAACGCCCACGTCCTGCCGGTACCGATGCTGAACGTGCTCAACGGTGGCGCCCACGCCGACAGCAACGTCGACGTGCAGGAGTTCATGCTCGCTCCGGTCGGCGCCGCCAGCTTCTCCGAGGCGCTGCGCTGGGGCGCGGAGACGTACCACGCCCTCCGGGACCTGCTCCACGAGCGGGGCCTCGCCACCGCGCTGGGCGACGAGGGTGGGTTCGCGCCCGACCTACCGTCGAACGAGGACGCGGTGAAGCTGCTCCTGGCCGCGGTCGAGGGCGCCGGCTACCAGCCCGGCGAGGAGATCGCGATCGCCATCGACGTCGCCGCCACCGAGCTGTTCGCCAATGGCCGCTACGCGCTGGCGGGGGAAGGAGCGTCGTTCACCTCCGCCGAATGGGCCGGGTGGCTGACGAAGCTGTGCGATGCGTACCCGATCGTGTCGATCGAGGACGGCATGGCCGAGGACGACTGGGACGGCTGGGCCGCGCTGACCGGAGCCGTGGGTGATCGCGTGCAGCTCGTCGGCGACGACGTCTTCGTAACCAACGTCGAGAGGTTCCGGACCGGCATCGAGCGGGGCGTAGCCAACTCCATCCTGGTGAAGGTCAACCAGATCGGGACGCTCAGCGAGACGCTCGACGTGACGGGCCTCGCTGCCCGCCACGGGTACACCGCGGTGATGTCGCACCGCAGCGGCGAGACCGAGGACGTCACCATCTCCGACCTGGCCGTCGCCACCAACTGCGGCCAGATCAAGGCCGGCGCGCCGGCTCGCAGCGATCGCGTGGCCAAGTACAACCAGCTCCTGCGGATCGAGGAGGAGCTGGGATCGATCGCGTCGTATCCGGGTCGCAAGGCACTGGCCCGGGGAGGTGAGGCCGATGCCTGAGCGCCGACCAGTCCGCCGCCGTCCCGTCCGCCGCCGTCCCCAGCTGCGCCGTCAGCCCGTCGCTCGCCGGTCCGCACCGGCGCGGCGACCGGCTCCCGCCCGCCGCCGACCTCCTAGTCCGGAGGTGCGGCACCGGCGGGCGATCGCGCGGATGGGGCTGCTCATGTTGCTGTTCGTCGCGTTCCTCTTCGTGTTCGTGTTCCCGATCCGCACGCTGTTGGCCCAACGGCAGGAGACCAACATGGTGCGCGACCGGCTCGAGCTGTTCCGGGAGCAGAGCGACCAGCTCGCCGACGAGGCCGAGCGCCTCCAGAGCGACGCCGAGGTCGAGCGCATCGCCCGCGAGCGCTACAACCTCGTGCGCCCGGGCGAGACCCCGTACGCGGTCGTGCCGGTTCCCGACACCAGCGCTCCGACTACCGCTCCCACGACGACGACCGCTCCGCCCGCCCCCTAGGTTGCGCGGGGTGGACTCCCCTCGCGCCCCGAAGCTGACCCGCCGCGCCTTCCTCGGGGCCGCAGCGGTGACCGTCGCGGCCGCCTGTTCCGACACCGGCGCCGAAGACGAGACGGCCGGTTCGACGGCGGCGACCGAGCCCGTGCCGTCCGAGGCGACCACCGGGCCCGCGGCCACGACTCCGCCACCCGCCGGTCCGTCCCGCTTCGTGGTCGCGGGGCCGGACGACAGTCAGAAGGTCGCGCTCACGTTTCACACCGACGGCGACCTCGACCTTGCGACCGAGATCCTTGGTGTGCTGGGCGAGCGCGACGTGCCGATGACGGCGTTCGTCGTCGGCGAGTGGCTCGACGCCAACCCCGACTGGACAACGCGGCTCACCGACGGCGGCCACGAGCTCGCCAACCACACCTACACGCATCCGACGTTCTCGGAGCTCGATCCCGCGGCCATGACCGAGGAGATCGAGCGCTGCCGCGACGTGCTCGTCCGACTGGCCGGCGGGGGTGGCCGCTTCTTTCGCACGTCCGGGGAGGCCGACGGAACCAGGACACCGTCGGACACCGTGCTCGACCTCGCCGGTCAGGCCGGGTACCCGGTGGTGCTCGGCTTCGACGTCGATCCGCTCGACTACCAGGACCCGGGCATCGATGCCGTGGCGACGCGCACGCTCGAAACCGTGAAGCCCGGGTCGGTGATCAGCCTCCACTTCGACCATCCCGGCACGGTCGTCGCGCTCCCGCCCATCCTCGACGGGCTCGACGAACGGGGTCTGAAGCCCGTCACCGCGTCGGAGCTGCTCTCAGTCGGATGAGTGCTCGCCCCGGATGCGGGCGGCGTTGGCCGCATTGATCTTGGTCCCGTGGCGGAAGAACTCGGTCAGCATCTCGATGTCCTGGTCGCTGTGGGGCTCGAACCATTCGCGCCCGAGCTCGGCCAGCGGCCCGTACAGCTCGGAGATCCGCTCGCGGGCGAGCGGGGTCAGCTCGACCTGCACCCGCCGCCGATCCTCGACATCGCGTGTCCGGCGCACGAATCCGACCCGCTCGAGGCGGTCGAGGAGGGTGGTGATCGCGCCCGTCGTCAGGCCGAGCTCCTCGGCCAGCGCGCCCGCGGTCATCGGCTCCCGCTCCTGGAGGACGTCGAGGCAGCGGGCGTCGTTCCGGTTGACCCCGAGCGCCTCCCATGCCGCGTGGTCCATGTCGTCGACCGCCCGCTGGAATGCCCGGATCTCGCTCACCAGTTGACGAACGCGCGGGGGCTCGCCCCCGCTCCGATCGTCCGCTGTCGATCGGGCAGGTTCCCGTTCGTCGTGCTGGCGCACGGTGTGACCGGGTTCACTTGACACTCTGATCTCTCATTTCGTAAGTTACTCAGCACTCGAGATGATACCTCCCCTCGTCAAGGAGTCAACGCATGTTGAAGCGCATCGCGCGCACCTCGTACCGTCGCCGCCGCTGGGTAGTGGCGGCCTGGATCGTGTTCCTCGTCGCCATCTCGGCCGTCGGCTCGGCGGCCGGCGGTGTGTTCAAGAACGACTTCGCCCTGCCGGGCTCCGAGAGCTCCGACGCCTTCGACCTCCTCGAGGAGCGGGGGTTCGACGATCGGGCCGGCTTCACCGGCCAGATCGTCTTCGAGGCCGACCAGGGTGTTGCCGACCCGGCCGTCCAGGACGCGATGGAGGCGGCGTTCGCCGACGTCGAGGAGAGCGTGCCCGACGTCCAGGTCGTGACCCCCTACGACCCGGAAGGCGCGAACCAGATCGCCGAGGGCGGGCAGATCGCCTACGCCGAGGTGAACCTGGCCGACCGGCCTGACGCCGACTTCCAGGACGCCGCCGACGAGATCGAGGCGATCACCGACGACGTCAACGTCGAAGGCCTCCAGGTCGAGCTCGGTGGCGACCTCTTCGCCTCCCAGGAGATGCCGGCGAGCGAACTGATCAGTGTCCTGCTCGCGATCGTGGTCCTGCTGGTTGCGTTCGGGTCGGTGCTCGCCGCCGGCCTGCCCATCATGACCGCGCTGTTCGGCATCGGCACCGGCACCGCGCTGGTGCAGCTGGCGGCCAACGGGCTCACGATGCCCGACTTCACCACCCAGGCGGTGGCGATGATCGGCATCGGTGTCGGCATCGACTACGCGCTGCTGATCGTCACCCGGTACCGCCAGGCGCTGGTCGACGGCCGCGATCCGGAGCGCGCCGTGCTCCTCGCGCTCGACACTGCCGGGCGGGCGGTGATGTTCGCCGGTACAACCGTCGTGATCGCGGTGCTCGGCATGCTGCTGATCGACGTGCCCGCGGTTCGCGGCCTCGCGGTCGGCATCGCCCTCGGCGTCCTGATGACGATGCTCGCCGCGATCACGCTGCTTCCGGCCGTGCTCGGCTTCGTCGGCAAGAACATCGACAAGCTCGGGCTCCCGCACCGCAAGCGCGCCGAAGGCCAGATCGAAGGCTCGTTCTGGCACCGCTGGAGCCACACGCTCCAGCGTCGCCCGTGGACGGCGGCGATCGCCGGCGTCGTGATCCTGGTCGTGCTGGCGATCCCGGTGTTCTCGATGCGGCTGGCGTTCGCCGACGCCGGGAACCGTCCGACGTCCGACACCACCCGCCAGGCCTACGACATGCTCTCGGACGGTTTCGGCGCCGGGTTCAACGGGCCGCTGCTCATAGCCGCGGACATGCCGGACGGCGAGACCGACCTGGCTAGTCTGGGCGAGCTCACGGCCGCGCTCAATCAGACGCCGGGCGTGGAGTTCGCGACCGACCCCATCCCGAACGAGGCGAAGGACGCCGCGATCATCCAGGTGTTCCCCACCACGTCCCCGCAGTCGGAAGAGACGGCCGAGCTCGTAGACACGCTGCGCGACGACGTCGTCCCGGCCGTGACCGACGGGACGGAGCTCGACGTGAAGGTCGGGGGTCTGACCGCCGGCGCGGTCGACTACTCCAACTACACGGCCAAGCGCCTGCCGGTGTTCATCGGCGCCGTGCTCATCCTGTCGTTCCTGTTGCTGATGGTCGTGTTCCGAAGCCTGCTCGTGCCACTGAAGGCCGTCATCGTGAACCTGCTGTCGATCGGCGCGGCGTACGGCGCCATGGTGGCCGTGTTCCAGTACGGCTGGCTGAAGGACGTCATCGGCTTGTCCAAGTCGGGACCGATCGAAGCGTGGGTCCCGATGATGCTGTTCGCGATCGTGTTCGGCCTGTCGATGGACTACGAGGTCTTCCTCCTCTCCCGCATCCGGGAGGAGTACGACCGGACGGGGAACAACAACACCGCCGTCGCCGACGGGCTCGCGGCCACGGCCCGGGTGATCACCGCCGCCGCGCTGATCATGGTGTTCGTGTTCGGTGCGTTCATCCTGGGCGCAGACCGGTCGATCAAGCTCTTCGGCTTCGGCCTGGCGTTCGCGGTGGCGCTCGACGCGACGTTGGTGCGACTCATCCTGGTGCCGGCGACCATGGAGCTGCTCGGCGACCGCAACTGGTGGCTGCCGAAGTGGCTCGACCGCATCTTGCCTCGAATCCACGTCGAGGCGCACCCCCACGACGGCCACACCCAGACGCCGGCAACGGCCGATTAGGAATCCGCCCGGGTTGGTGTCAGCG
>JACDBD010000150.1 GCA_013695115.1 Actinomycetota bacterium
GCCCCAGGTGGCCCGATCGCTTCGCGCGACGCGCGGGCTGGTTTGGAGGCCGCGGCCGAGCCCCTGTGACATGCGTGTAGTCCGCGGCTAGTCCGCGAGACGTCCGGAAACGTTGGGAGATGCCCGGATACGTCGGGAGCTGTTTTCGCAGGTGAGAGCGGATTTGCCGGCGTTGGTGCAGGTCGCGGCGCGACATTGAACTCCGTTCGCAACGTAGAAGTCGTGGGTTCAAGTCCCATCACCTCCACGAAACGACTCTTACTCGAACCACGTTCCATAGAAACCGGATCGGGGTCGTCGACGCCCTGGTCATGGCCCTCGGCCGGGCCGTGCCCGATGGTGATGGTCTCGTGCACCATTCGGATCGCGGGAGCGCGTACACCTTGCTGGACTTCACGAGCGCGGCGACGCCGGCCGGCCTCGAGGTGTCGTTCGGACCATTGGCGCGCGGCCGTTGGGGTAGGCACGACCGGTGGCGCACGTGCTAGCCGGCTTTCCGGTAGTTCCGGCAACTGCCAGAGTGGGTTGATGGGCGTAGTACGGATGGTGGTGCGCGCCGAGCGGCGTCGACGTTGGCGGAGTGGGCTGGCACTCGCTGTCCTGGTTGGGTTTGCCGGCGGTGTTGTGTTGGCGACGTTGGCCGGGGCTCGTCGCACTGACACTGCGTATGGCCGGCTGTTGCGCTCGTCCGCGGCGGCCGATGTCCAGGTCGCGGCGAGCGGGCCCGGCGCGCGCCAGAACGTCGGTGGCGTCGCCAGCTATTACCAGGCGCTTGACGGCCTCCCCAGTGTCGTCGCCGTCGCCCCGCAGATCGGCATCTCCGCGACCGTGCCCGCGAGGCAGGACGCGTCGGTGCTGCTGAAGGCGGGCACCGACGCGCGCCTCGGCCGAGCTCTTGAACGCCCGAAGATCGTGAGGGGAAGGATGTTCGATCCCGCCCGACCCGACGAGGTGGTCGCCGACCGAACCGTCGCCCGTCGGTTGGGAGTCCACGTCGGAAGCCGACTGTCGCTCGATGTCGTGGGCGGCGACCCGATCCGAGTCCGAGTCGTCGGTCTCGCAGTCACTCGCGACAACGTAATACCGGTGAACGCGTTGGCCTCAGACGCAGCGTTCCTAGCGTCGCCGGCCCTGCTGCGGATCGTGCGACAAGACGCGTACGAGTTCGACTCCGCGTTCATTCGGCTGCGCGCAGGGACATCGGTGGCCGACTTCGCCCGTCAGGCACGCGCGCTGTTGCCGCGCTACCCGGAGACCGGAGGTCAGCTGTTTGTCGTCGACGAGCACCGCCAAGCCGCCCGGGTCGAGGACGGCATCCGTCCCCAAGCGGTGACGCTCGCCATTTTCTCTGCGGTGCTCGCTGTGTCTGCGCTGTTGATCTTGGGTCAGCTTCTCGCCCGCCAGATGTTCGTTGCGTCCAGCGACCATGGGACGCTTCGCGCCATGGGTCTTACCCGAGTGCAGCGGATGACGATCAGCTTCGTTCCGGCCCTCGCCACCGTGGTCGTGGGCGCGGCGCTGGCGATCGCGGTCGCGGTAGTGGTGTCACCGTTCATGCCGATCGGACCGGCACGAGTCGCGGAGCCCCATTCGGGCTTCGAGCTCAACTGGGCGATCGTCGGGTTGGGCGCGCTGGCGATGGTGGCGCTCTTCACGGTGCTACTGGCACCCTACGCCTGGCATCTTGCGAGCAGGTCCAGCGACGCGGCGGGTACGACGTCAGGCGGCCTCAAGCGACCCTCGCGACTCTTGCCGTTCCTGACCCGTACCGGCGCACCGACGACGACGGTGGTGGGTGCACGCCTGGCGCTCGAGCCCGGACGCGGTCCGACCGCCGTGCCGACGCGCAGCACCTTGTTCGGTGCTGTCATCTGCGTGATCGCAGTGGCCGGCGCCGTCACCTTCGGTACCAACTTGGTTCGTCTCGTGGAGACCCCGGCGCGCTATGGCCAGACGTGGCAGGCCTCAGTCGACCTCGGGTTCGACCAGGTCTCTCGGCACGACACCGCGGCGCTGCTCGAGCATCAACCGGGCGTTACCGGCTGGACGCTGGGCAACCACGACGACGCCACCATCGACGGTCGTGCCACGCCGGCGATTGTGCTCAGCGCTGGTCACGGCCCGGCGATGTTCCCGACCGTGCTCGAGGGCCGTGCACCTCGCACCGAGAACGAAACCGTCTTGGGTACGACGACGCTGGAGCGGCTGCATCGCAGCGTCGGTGACACGGTCCAGGTGAGCCTTCAGGGCGACAAGTCAGCGCGTCGGCTGCGCGTCGTCGGTCGTGCCGTCTTCCCGTTCTTCGGGCAGGGAGAGGTCACACCAACAGGTCTCGGCGACGGCGCAGCGCTCTTCGCGCCAAAGTCTGCCGCCGACGGCTTCAACTTCGTTCTGGTCGGCGTGGCTCCGAGCGCCCAGCAACACGACGACGTTGTACACCTCTTGCGCGCGGTGACGGCGAGCCAGGTGTGCGGTGGTGGCCGCTGTTCCACGGTGACCGAGCAACGACCCGCCGACGTGCGGAACTTCGCGAGCGTCGAACGAACACCGCTCGTCCTTGCAGCCGTCCTGTCGGTCTTTGGGTTCGCCGCGACCGCTCACCTCCTGGTCACGTCAGTTCGGCGACGACGCCGCGACCTGGCGATCTTGAAGATGCTTGGCTTCGAACGACGTCAGGTATCGGCCGCGGTCGCCTGGCAAGCGACGATCGTCGCCGCGCTGGCTCTCGCGACCGGACTCCCCCTGGGAACGCTCGCAGGGCTGGCGGCGTGGAGATGGTTCGCCACTCGTCTCGGTGTGTCACCCGACTCCGCGGTGCCGCTACTCGCCTCCCTCGTCGCCGTACCCGTCGTGCTCGTGATTGCCAACGCCGTCGCCGCCATGCCCGCACGGGCCGCGGCGCGCGTCCGGCCCAGCGTCATCCTCCACACGGAATAGCCGTCCCGAGCAGGCCGCTAGTGCTCTGAGCATGAGCGTGTCGGAGGACTACTTGTGGGCAGAGGTGACAAGGCTGCGCAGCCAAGCACCGAAATCAGGGTTCAAAAGCAGTCCCATCACCTCCACCGTTTTCCCGACGAGTAGTCCGCGTTGGGTCCGCGAGAAGTCGCGAAGAAGTCCGGAGTTGTGCTGCGCGGTTCGCTATGCGAGGGCGTGCCGGATGTCCTTGAGCAGGAGATACAGGTGCAAGGGGTCCGTCGGACTCTCGTTGAACTCGGCGAGTCGCTCGTAGAAGGCCCGCGCGGGCTCGTCCTCGGCGTGGATCAGGAGTGCACGCACGCCGACGATGTTCGCAGCCGTCACGACCTGGCGGAGCGCGTGCACGACGAGTGCCCGCCCGAGGCCCTGGCGCTGCTCGGAGCGGTCGACTCCCAAGCGAGTCAAAATGATGACCGGGATGTCGTACCGCCCGGTTCCGTGTCGGACGCGCTCGGGAACGACTTGCGGCCGGACGGAACCGGTGGCGAGCGCGTGAAAGCCAACGACGCGATCATCAGCGAGTCTGCGCACAACATAGACGCGGCTGGTTCCGCTGCGGTGCGCCTGGAGAGCATGGTTGCGCAGCCACTCCTTCTGTGTGTCCGAGCCGCAATCGAATCCGGCGAGCTCGTGGCTTGCGGTGAGCTCCTCGACGTCGCTGTAGCGGCGACTCACACCTCGTCGAGAACCGTGTGGGATTCAAGGAGCTTGCGCAGCCGCGGCAGCTCCCGCTCGGGGCGATCCAACGCCGCGACGAACGCATCCCACTGGTCTGGCGCGAGCGCGAAGACGCGCCGGTCGGCGAGCGCCGTCTCCGCGGCCCGGGTCGCATGAGCGAGCACGAACTCCGAGATCGTGGTCCCCTCGGAGGCGCTCGCGGCCTCCAGCAGCGCGCGCTGGCGGGGGCTCAAGCGCACATTGAGCCGTTCGGTCTTGCTGGCGCCTGGGTCGTCGAATCGGGTGGTCATTGGGATCCTCGTTTCCTCCGTACGTACCATGTGCGTACAGCCTAACCAGAAGTAGCGCCGTCGACGATCGGCCGGCCATAGCGCGACACGGACCCGGCGTTCGGGGACATGGCCAGGAATCGAGGAGGTCCCAGCACCACGATGGGTCAATCGTCGGGTATTGGCAGAGTGCCTGGGGTTGCGTGATCGTAAGAGTTTCGATATATTCCGCAATAGTGTCGATAGCCATGGAAGGGGCGCCGTCCGTGACAACCCGGTTCTTCCGGCACCGCGAGCTGCACTTGGTGTTGCTCGCCCTCCTCGCCGAGCGGCCCATGCACGGCTATGAGCTGATGCGCGAGTTGGGTGAGCGGTTCGGGCCGGCCTACCGACCGTCGGCCGGGAGCGTGTACCCGGCCCTCGACTCGCTCTCGTCGGAAGACCTGATCCGACCCGAGCAGGGCTCGGAACCGACCTCCTACCTGCTCACTCCTGTCGGGGAGGCCGCGCTGGCGCGCCGCGGCGGCGACCTGTTGAGGCTCGAACGGCGCACCGGCGTGGTTCTCGGGACGGAGGCTCCGGTGGAGGCCGCCCTCGCCCGCCTCGCCCAAACAGCGCGCACCGCGGCGCGGAGCATCAACGGCGATCGGGTCGAGCGCCTGCTCGCGGAGACGGCAGCACAACTGGAAGAGCTCAACAAGAAGGAGATCTCGTGACCGAAGACGCCCTCGATCGAGCGGTCGGGCGCCATGTGCGCTCCGATGCCCGCCTCGGATTTCGCATCCACGCGGCGGTGTTCGTCGCCGTCAACATCTTCCTTGCGGTGGTCTGGGCCCTCACCAGCCACGGGTTCGAGACGATGCCGTGGTTCCTCTTCCCGCTCGGCGGTTGGGGGATCGGTATCGTCGCGCACTACGCCGCCATCCGGGCCCGCCCCGCCCCATGAGGAGGACGTCCGTGGGTCGCGTCGAGATCGGGGCTAGCGACGTGCCCACCAGCGCGGCCTTCCTGACGCGAGGTGGAAGACTTGAGATGAGCGCCTGGTTCCACACCTAGC
>JACDBD010000158.1 GCA_013695115.1 Actinomycetota bacterium
GCTCCAGGAGCTCCGGGTCACCCTGCCGGGCGTCCAGGTGCTGTTCGCGTTCCTGTTGACCGTGCCGTTCTCGCAACGCTTCGGTCAGCTCACGTCCACCCAGCGGACCGCGTACTTTGTCGCCTTCCTCACCGCGGCGGTGGCGACCGCGCTACTGCTGGCACCGGCGGCGTACCACCGGATCCAGTGGCGGCAGCACGACAAGGAGCGTCTCCTCCGGACGTCGACCGTGCTCGCCATCGTCGGCCTCGGGTTCCTGGCGCTGGTGATGGCGGCGGCCGCGTTCGTCGTCTCGGACGTCCTGTACGAGACGACCTGGGCCGCGGTCATCGCCGCCGGGGTCGTCGCGCTGCTCGCCGCGTTCTGGTTCGTGCTCCCGCTCATGAGCCGGATGCGGGGCTCGCAGTAGCCTGACGCCGCGAACGACCAGCGGCCCGGCCGAAGGCCGAGAGCAGGAACGAGAGCGGGAAAGGGAGCCGATGCCCGAGGCCACCATCGACGACCTGCTCGAGGAGGGCCGCACGTTCCCGCCGCCCGAGGGGTTCAAGAAGGCGGCCCGGGTGGTCGACGCCGAGATTTACGACGAGGCCGAGCGCGACTACGAGGGCTTCTGGGCCCGCCAGGCGGCCGAGCTGGTCGACTGGTTCCAGGAGTGGGACACGATCCTCGAGTGGAAGCTCCCGTTCGCGAAATGGTTCATCGGCGGGAAGCTCAACGTCACCCACAACTGCCTCGACCGCCACGTCGCCGCCGGCCACGGCGACAAGGTCGCGTACCACTGGGAGGGTGAGCCCGGCGACACCCGCACGCTCACGTACGCCGACCTGCTCGGCGAGGTGCAGCGGGTCGCCAACGCGCTGAAGTCGCTCGGCATCGGCAAGGGCGACCGCGTCAACATCTATCTGGGCATGGTCCCCGAGCTCCCGATCGCCATGCTCGCCTGCGCCCGCATCGGCGCGCCCCACTCCGTCGTCTTCGGCGGCTTCTCGTCCGACTCGTTGCGCGACCGCATCAACGACGCCGAGGCCAAGCTCCTGATCACCGCCGACGGCGCCTGGCGCCGGGGCCAGGTCGTCCCGCTCAAGGACAGCGCCGACGCCGCGGTGGCCGACACACCGTCGATCGAGAAGGTCCTCGTGCTGCGGCGCACCGAGCAGGACATCCCCTGGACCGACGGGCGGGACGTGTGGTGGCACGACCTCGTGCCGTCCCAGCCCGCCGAGTGCCCGTGCGAGCCCATGGACTCCGAGGACCTGCTCTACCTCCTCTATACGAGCGGGACCACCGCCAAGCCGAAGGGCATCATGCACACGACCGGGGGCTACCTCACCCAGGTCGCGTTCACGCATCTCAACGTGTTCGACCTCGAGCCCGAGACCGACGTGTACTGGTGCGCGGCCGACGTCGGGTGGGTGACCGGCCACTCGTACATCGTCTACGGGCCGCTCGCGAACCTGGCCACCAGCGTCATGTACGAGGGGACGCCCGACTTCCCCGACAAGGACCGCCTGTGGTCGATCATCGAGCAGTACAAGGTGACGATTCTCTACACCGCACCCACGGCCATCCGGTCGTTCATGAAGTGGGGGACCGAGTTCCCCGAGAAGCACGACCTGTCGTCGTTGCGGCTGCTCGGGAGCGTGGGTGAGCCGATCAACCCCGAGGCCTGGGTCTGGTACTGGCAGCACATCGGCGGCGGCAACTGCCCGGTGGTCGATACGTGGTGGCAAACCGAGACAGGCGCCATCATGATCAGCCCGCTCCCCGGCGCGACCACGCTCAAGCCCGGCAGCGCGACCTTCCCGCTCCCCGGCATCGGTGCCGACATCGTCGACGACAAGGGCAACTCGGTCCCGATCCCCGGTGGCGGATATCTCGTGCTCACTCGCCCGTGGCCGGCGATGCTGCGCGGGATCTGGGGTGACCCCGAGCGGTACCAGGACACGTACTGGAGCCGCTTCGGCGACAAGTACTTCGCCGGGGACGGGGCCAAGCGCGACGCCGACGGTTACTACTGGCTGCTGGGCCGGGTCGACGACGTCATGCTCGTCAGCGGGCACAACATCTCCACCACCGAGGTCGAGAGCGCGCTCGTCAGTCACCCGGCTGTCGCCGAGGCCGCGGTGGTCGGCAAGACCGACGCCACCACCGGCCAGGCCATCGGCGCATTCGTGATCCTGCGGGCCGGCAACGAGCCCAGCGACGCGCTGGCGGCGGAGCTGCGCGAGCACGTCGCCGCGACCATCGGGCCGATCGCGAAGCCGAAGACGGTGCTGTTCAGCGACGACCTGCCCAAGACCCGCTCGGGCAAGATCATGCGCCGGCTGCTGCGCAACGTCGCCGAGGACCAGCAGCTCGGCGACACGACGACGCTGGCCGATCCGTCGGTGGTCGAGGGCATCAAGTCGCGGTACCTGGCGGCGGCGGGCGCCGACGAGGAGTAGTGAGCGTTCCCCAGCCCTCGTACCCCGAGCACTGGACGTGGCGTGACGGGCCGGTCGAGCCCGGCCCCGCGACCGTCATCGACCTGGACGGCGTGCTGTCGGATGCGGTGAGCCGCCAGCACTACCTCGAGTCGCCCCGGCGCGACTGGCGAGCGTTCTTCGACGCCTGCGGCGACGATCCCGTCATCGAGGAGGTGAAGGTGCTCCTCGATCTGCTCGACCCCGCGCTGCGGGTGGTGCTGCTCACCGCCCGTCCGCTGCGGGTGCACCACCTGACCGAGGCGTGGCTGCACCGTTATCAGATCCGGTGGGACGTCCTGCTGATGCGCCCGTGGGGTGACTACGACCTCGCCCGCGACTTCAAGCAGACCTCGGTGTGGGAGTTGCGGGAATACGGTTTCAACCTCCGGCTCGCGATCGAGGACGACCGCCGCAACGTCGAGATGTTCCGGGCCGAGGGCGTGCCCTGCATCTATTTCCACAGCGGCTATTACGACTGACGGTCGGGCGTGCTTGCGGCAACATTGCTGGCGCTCGGCTCCGCGGTTCTTCACGCGGCCTGGAACCTGCTCATCAAGACCAGCCCGCGCCGGCTGCTCGCCGCCTGGGGGCAGTTCCTCGTCGGCGGCCTGCTGTTCGTGCCGGTGCTGCTCATCGTGGGCATCCCGGAGGCGAAGGCGTTCCCGTTCGTCGCCGCCTCGAGCTTCATCCACGTCGCCTACGTCCTCGCGCTCGTGCGCGCCTACGAGCACGGCGACTTCTCGTTCGCCTACCCGATCGCCCGGGGTGGCGGCGCGCTGTTGGCCGCGACCGGCGGCGTCCTCTTCCTCGGAGACGTGCTCCCCGGCCTGGCCTGGCTCGCGATCGCGGTGATCGTCGCCGGGCTCGCGTCGCTGGTGAGCCCGCAGGTAACCCGGACCGCGATGCTGTGGGCGGGGCTCACCGCCGCCACCATCGGGACGTACACCACCCTCGACGCCGCCGGCGCCCGCCGCTCGAGCGGGTTCGGGTACGCGATCACCCTCCTAATCGGCGCCGGGCTCGCCCTGAGCATCCTGCTCCTGGCGACCGGGCGCGGCCGCGAGATCGGCCCCGCCATCCGGTTGGACTGGCCCCGCTACCTGATGGGCGGGGTGTGCTCGACCCTCGCCTACTGCCTGGTGCTCGCCGGCGCCCGGCTCGCGCCGGTGGGCTATGTGGCCGCGCTGCGGGAGTCGTCGGTGGTCCTGGGCGCGGGCGCCGGGTGGCTGTTCCTGCACGAGCGGCTGGGCCGGGCCCGGCTGGTGTCGGCGGCGGTCGTCGCCGGCGGGCTGGTACTGCTCATCGTCTGGCGGTGACCCGGGCTCTTCGCGGAATCTTCACTAACCGAGGGAACGGGCGGCGGTGATCTAGCGTTCCCATGGGTAGGTGATGTGACATGCAGTCGTTCAAGAACAACGCCAAGACTTTCATCCTGCTCGCCGCGCTCGGCGGTCTCCTCATGGGGATCGGCTCCTTCTTCGGCACCGGCGGACTGATCATCGGTCTCGGGATCGGGCTCCTGCTCGTCGGGGGCTCCTACTGGTTCAGCGACAAGCTCGCGGTCAAGGCAGCCGGCGCCAAGCCGGTCACCGAGCAGGAGGCCCCCCGCCTCTACGCGATGGTGCGCGAGCTGACCCGGCAGTCGGGCATGCCGATGCCCACGCTCTACGTCTCGCCCGCGGCCCAGCCCAACGCGTTCGCCACCGGCCGCAACCCCCGGCACGCGGCGGTGGCGGTGACCGAGGGCATCCTCCAGGCCCTCGACGAGGACGAACTGCGGGGTGTGCTCGCCCACGAGCTGTCCCACGTCCGCAACCGCGACATCCTGATTGGGTCGGTCGCGGCCGCGGTCGCCATGGGCATCACGTTCGTCGCTCGAATCGCCATGTTCGGCGCCATCTTCGGTGGCGGCGGTGACGCCGACGACGGCGGCAACATCTTCGGGCTACTGGCGCTCACGATCCTCGCCCCGATCGCGGCGGTGCTGCTCCAGCTCGCCCTGACTCGGTCGCGCGAGTACGAGGCCGACCACGACGGTGCCGAGCTCCTCGGCACCGGCGAGCCCCTCGCCCGGGCACTCGAGAAGATCGAGGCCTACGCCAAGCAGGTCCCGATGAACGTGAACCCGGCCCAGGCCACCGCGTACATCATCAACCCGCTCACCGGCCGCAAGGTCAACTTCGCCGGCCTGTTCCAGACCCACCCGCCCACCGCCGAGCGCGTCGCCCGGCTGCGGGGCCAGGCCGCCCGCTAACCCGGCTCCCACCATTCTGGAGATCGTCGCTCGCGCATTCCGCTGGTCACGATTTCCGAAGGTTCATGCGGCCAGCTGTCGGAGGGCGCGAGCGACGCAATCGATCACCCCGTCCGGCCGCTTCGTGAGGTCGTCCCAGGTGAAGCGCAGCACTCGCCAGCCCGCGAGCATCGCCAGGTTGTCGCGCTCGCGGTCGACCGCGAAGTCGCGGACGCGGGTGTGGTAGCGGCGGCTGTCCGCCTCGATGAGCAGACGCACGTCCGGATACGCCGCGTCGACGGTGCCCTCTGGGCGCTCTCGGCCCGGAAGCGGGTACTGCAGAACGGGGCGCAACCCACCACGGCTGAGCACCCGTAGGAGAAGCGCTTCCAAACGGGTGGACGGGGGCACGTAGCCGGGTAGGCGATCGGCGAGTAGCCCTCGCAAGAGCCGCGAACCCTTCCGGCCGCGCCCGGCAACGACGTCGAACACGGCAGCGATCTCGTCGTAGCTCGTCTTTCCGTCGGCCACGCTCTGATCGAGGACATACTCCAGCCGGGAGCGCCGACAGACCATGGCGAGATCAACGCTCGTCCGCGGGACGTTGGTGACGGTGAGGCCATCGATTTCCATGAGATGGTCGGCCGGCAGGTTGCGAGACTGGTGGACCGTCGCCACTCGTGCCACTCGACTGTCGCCGTGCGGAACAGTGACGACCACTGGACCCGGCTTGAACGTCGCCAACCGGTGCAGCGCCGCGGCGGATTCGTGCGAGACGATCGGTCCGGCAGTGGAGGCGAGGCAAGCCACCCATAGGTCCTGTTCCCAGGACCGGGGAACGCCCGGGAAGCCGTAGACGCCCTCGGCCTTGTCGAGCCACGTGCCGCTGGCCTGTCGGCGCGAGATCATGCCGTCGTTGGCCCCGCAGTCCAGGGCTTGGGCACGCGAAAAGACACTGCGCTGACGTTGCGCCAGCGCCGCAACGGCGCGGTCGACGGTTCGGGCGGTCACGGGCGCGAGTCCAGCGCCCGGGTGTGACGGTTACCGGCGATCCTGCTGCTGTGGAGGGCGTGACCCTCGGATTCCGCGAGCCACACTCTCCAGAACGGGGGTCAGTCCCGGAAGTTGGTGAACTGGAGCGGGATGCCGAAGTCCTGCTCCTTGAGCGTGGCGATGACGGTCTGGAGGTCGTCCCGCTTCTTGCCGGTCACCCGCAGCTGCTGACCCTGCACCTGGTGTTGGATGCCCTTGAGGCCCATGCCCTTCACGAACTTGCCGATGGCCCGGGCCTTCTCGTCGCTGATGCCGACGGTGAGCGAGACGGTCTGGCGCACGGTGCCCTTGGCCGCCTCCTCCACCTTCCCGTACTCGAGCGCCTTCAGCGACACCTTGCGCCGCACCAGCTTCTCCTCGAGCACCTGCGTGAGGGCGCGCAGGCGCTCCGCGCTGGCGGTGTGTAACTCGATCGACTTCTCACTGAGCTCGATGCTGCTGCCGGTGTCCTTGAAGTCGAAGCGCGTGCCCACCTCGCGCGCCGCCTGGTCGACGGCGTTGCGGACCTCCTGCATGTCGACCTCGGACACCACGTCGAAGCTGGGCATGCACGCCTCCGGAACACGAAGAACTACGAAACGCGGCTGGTATCGTACGCGTTGCGGGTCGGTACCCGAGTGGCCAAAGGGGGCAGCCTGTAAAGTTGCTGCGAAAGCTACGCTGGTTCGAATCCAGCCCGGCCCACCCGCTCCCCTCCGGCCCGCCATCACCGGCGGGCCGTCCCGCGATTCCACCAGCCCCCGATCTGACCGATACTGGGGCATGGCCACTCCCCGGGGCCGGGTCCTCACCGGCGTCGTGACCGGTCTGGTCGCAGCCCTCGTCATGGCGGCGTGCGCCCCCTCGGGCCAGCAGTACGTGAAGAACTCGTCGGAGGGCCTCTACTTCAAGATCCCGACCGACTGGGAGCTGTACGACGAGGACGCCATCCTCGACTTCCAGGAGGACGAGCTCTCGCCGCTCGAGGTGGAAGAGACGCGCGAGGGCGGCTGGCAGGTGTTCTTCGACGCCGCTCCCAGTCCCACCCTCAACCACCTGGGCGAGCTCGCGACCAAGCACCCCAACGGGCAGGCCCAGATCATCCAGCTCGGACCCGAGGCCCGGGACACGGTCTCCATGGAGCGGCTGCGCAACCTCATCTTCCCCATCGACGAGGTCTCCGACTTCGACTCGTCCCTGGTCGAGCTGGTGGACGGCAAGGAGATCCACGAGGAGGGGGTGCGGGGCGTCCAGTTCGTGTTCAACATCGACGCCCGGGTCCCGGCACTGATCCAAACCGGTACCCTCGAGCCCGGCGACCGAAGGTTCGCGACGTTCAACCAGACCGCGCTGGTCGACGAGCGGACCGAGACGCTGTACGTGCTTCTCGTCAGCTGCAGCGTCCGCTGCTACGAGGACAACAAGGGCACCATCGACGACGTGGTGGAGTCTTGGACGGTGAAGGACCGCTGAGATGAGCATCCAGCCGACCGAGTTCGTGAGCCGTCCCCGCGACGACGAACGGACCACCCGCAAGCCCCTCGCCCTCTGGGACCGGGTCAAGTTCCTGCTCCTGCTCACCGGGCTGTTCTTCTTCTTCGTGTGGGCGCAGATGGCGGACAACCCGCTCCTGCCCTACTACGACGCGGTCAACGACACCTGGCGCTCGAAGCGCTGGATCTTCCTGCTCGGCGGCATCGAGCTCGCCCGCCAGCTCCACTACTTCGTCGCCGAACGCTGGGCCTGGTACCACCGGCTCTGGTCGGAGAAGATCTTCGGCGGCCTGAACCGGCGCGGCGATCGGATCAACCCGTGGACGCGGTACCGGCTCGCGCGGGTCGTCAAGCTGCTGATCTTCCTGGTCGTCCTGTCGCTCGTGCTCGGGACGCTCTTCGACGTCTCGCCCGCGCTGGCCATCTTCGAGCTCCCGAAGCGGATCTACGACGCGCTGCCGCTGATCTTCCAGCTGATCTTCGGGTTCTTCTTCGTGATGATCCAGTTCATCGGGCTGTTCTGGTTCCTCTCGCGGGGCGGCATCGACGTGTACTACCCCGACGACGTACGGACCCGCTTCGCCGACGTGTGGGGCCAGGACGCGGTGGTCGAGAAGGTCAAGGAGAACATGATCTTCCTCGAGAACCCCGAGGCAATCGAAGACAAGGGCGGGTACGTGCCCGGCGGCATCCTGCTGTGGGGCCCGCCGGGGACGGGCAAGACGCTCATGGCCGAAGCCGCCGCCGGGGAGACGGGCAAGCCCTACGTCTTCGTCGACCCCGGCGCCTTCATCGCGATGTTCATGGGCGTCGGGCTGCTCAAGGTGAAAGGGCTCTTCCGGAAGCTGCGACGCCTGGCCCTGAAATACGGCGGCGTGATCGTGTTCTTCGACGAAGCCGACTCGCTCGGCAACCGCGGCGCCATGCAACCGGGGCCGTTCGGCGGGGCGGCGGGCGCGAGCCCGTGGTCGACCACCCCGGCGTGCAACGGGCTCTCGTACCTCTCCGAGGAGACGACTGCGACACTGCTGCGTGCCGGCCTCGCTCCGAGCGTGACCGACGAGCCGCCGCGTCGGATCCGCGACCGGGTGTTCATGGGCGGCATGGCAGGTGGTGGCGGCGGCCAGGGCACCCTCCAGGCGTTGCTCAGCGAGCTCTCGGGGTTGAAGAAGCCTCGCGGCTTCATCAACCGCCACGTGCGGCGCGCCCTCGGCATGCGGCCCAAGCCGCCGCCGAAGTACCGCATCCTCGTGATGATGGCGACGAACATGCCCCAGGCGCTCGACGAGGCTTTGTTGCGGCCGGGCCGCATCGACCGCATCTACAAGGTCGGCTACCCCTCGAAGGTGGGACGGGTCCGCACCTACCACGGCTACTTCGACAAGGTCAGCCACGACCTCACCGACGACGACATCGAGAAGCTCGCCACCATCACGCCCTACGCCACCGGGGCCACGATCAAGGACCTCGTCAACGAGTCGCTCATCACCGCCATCCGCGACGGACGCGCCACGATCAGCTGGCGCGACGTGGTGAAGGCGAAGCAGCTCAAGGACCTCGGTCCGCCCGAGGACGTCGAGTATATCGAGCGCGAGCGCCACGCCACCGCGGTCCACGAGGCCTGCCACGCGGTGGCGGCCTACCGGGTGCGTCAGCACCTCGTGATCGACATCGCCACCATCGAGAAGGGCGGCAACTACCTCGGGTTGGTCAGCTCCATCCCGCCCGAGGACCAGTTCACCCGGTGGCGCACCGAGTACGAGGCCGACGTGATGGTGAGCCTGGCGTCGCTCGTGGGCGAGAAGATGTTCTTCGACGGCGACAGCTCCTCGGGCGTGTCCGGCGACCTCGAGAGCGCGACCCAGATCGCCACCCTCATGGAGGGCTACTGGGGCATGGGGTCGAGCGTCACCTCCCACGGCGTTACCCACCGGGTTGGCATCGGGGGCGGCGGCCGGCCGGGCGCACCCGACGAGAAGGAGAACGAGCTGCTCAAGTCCAACCTCGGTGAGCGCATCGAGGAGAAGCTCGGCGAGCTGCTCGAGCAGACCGAGCGGCTCATCGAGGACAACCGCTTCGAGGTGCTGGCGGTGGCACACGCACTCGAGACCACCAAGACGGTCACCGGCGACGACGTGAAGGCCATCATCGAGGGTGAGCAGGGGCCGCTCCTCGACGGCCGCGAGTACCACACCAAGGAGTTCGCGGCCGAGGCCGAGGCGTACCACGAGCTCGTGGTCGCCGCCCACAAGGGCCACGCCAAGGTCGAGGTCCCGCTGCCCCAACTCAACGGCCACCGCCGGGGCGAACCCGAGCGCGAGCCCGTCCTCAACCCCCGCGACGACCGGGGCCCGGACGCGCCGTCTTAACTAGCTCTCCGCTCAGGCCGCTCGGGCCCGGCTCGCTGCGGCGCAGGATACCTGCGCCGCGGTCGCTCGCCTTAGAGCATCCGCTGCATCAGGAGCACGTCCAGCCACTTCCCGAGCTTGCGGCCGACCTCGCGCTCGGTGCCGACGATCTCAAACCCGCACGCCTCGTGCAGCGCGATCGAGGCGGCGTGCCCGCCCACGATGCGGGCGACGACGGAGTGGAACCCCTGGGCCGCGCCCAGGCGCAGCAACTCGTCGAGCACGACCCGACCGAGCCCCTCGCCCCGGGCGTCCCGGCGCACGTAGACCGAGTCCTCCACCGTCGGCTTGTAGGCGGGGCGGTCCCGGTACGGGGAGAGCGACCCGAACCCGAGGACGTCGCCGTCGTCACTGACGGCCACGACCGCGGGGTGCCCGCCCGAGTGCGCGTCGATCCATTCGACCTGCTCGTCGAGGGAGCGGGGCACGAGGTCGAACGTCACCGTCGACTCGGAGACCTCGAGGTTGTAGATGGCGCGGATCGCCTCGGCGTCGCGTCGCTCCACCAACCTCACCGTGACCGCCATCTTGCTTTGTCGTTCCTCGCTCGGCGCCGGGGATACCCCGCCGCCGTCCTCCGGACCGCTCCGAGCGACGCTCGCTTCGCTCGCCATTGGCGGCGGACGGTAGCGCGGCCGGTGCGACACTGGGGATGAGTGAGGATCGGTCCGCGTGTCGTCGTCGTCGGAACCTCCGGTGCGGGCAAGACCGCGCTGGCGGTCCGCCTGGCCCGCC